>CAYXQH010000813.1:0-2886 GCA_964467425.1 uncultured Saprospiraceae bacterium | reverse complement strand
AACAAGACAAAGATATGGTGTTCTCGCATCAATTGAGCGATATCCTCAATCGGAATTTCGGGCTGGATGTAAACAAGGCCTGCTTTGATATTTAATTTTTGGAGATTTTTAAAATGTAAATCGCCGACTTTATTTCCAACAAGCGTTACTTTAAAATCGGTAGATTCTTTTTGTAATCGAGCAATCACATTTAATAAACCAGAGACGTTTTTATGTTTATCAATTAAAGTAGAAACGTGTAAAATTTTCACGACTCCGGTTTGCTGTTGAGTTGAAGCATTTTGCTCCTCTCTTAGATTAAACAAATCGGTGTCTACAACATTAGGGATGACTTCAAATTGGTTTTTAATTCCAAACTGTTGAATGGCTTTTTTTAAATCCCCAGAGACAGGACAAATCCTGGCGGCACTGTTTCCGATTTTTTTTATAAAATGCTTTTCAAAGCGATTGAATTTATAAGGATTTATTTTTAAAAATCCTGTCCAATGTTCTGTTATGATATACGGAATATCTTTTTTGTTTCTTAAATGAAGTGCAAAAAGACCAGCGCGCCAAAATACGTTTAAATGAACAAGGTCTATTCTGTTAAATTCTTTTAGAATTCGATCAAAACCTTTTTGATGTGCTTTTTGGTAGTTTCTTAATTTTCGTATAGGGAAGAAGTTGGACGTTTTTTCAAAATAAACAATGACTTCAAAGACGCCATTCACCCATTTCGCATCCGGTTCAAAACCTTGCTTTCCTTCGACTGAAATAACATGTAAAGCCGCTACATTACATTTTTTAGAAACCGATACAGCATGGCGTTGAATGAAATTTCCATTTTGTGGCTCTTTCCTGTTGGGATACCAGGAAGCCAGAAACAAAATATTCAGCTTTTTTGCCTGATCGATCATGGGGCAAAGCTACTAATTCTAGGGGAAATTAATTAAGGTTGAGGAATAAGGATAAAGAATAAGATGGAGAAAGTATGTCATTCCTACCTAAGCTTAGCCCATAGTTTTAAATAAATTAAAATTTTGTTATTTTTTCGCAATAATTAGAACGGATTAGTAACCAACGAATAAAAAATAAGTCAAATAATTGTTATTGAATTAGGTCAAATAGCATCAGTAAGCTATTTTTGACGAATAATAAACTCAACTAATATGAAAA
Organism: uncultured Saprospiraceae bacterium; assembly: GCA_964467425.1. Taxonomy (GTDB): domain Bacteria; phylum Bacteroidota; class Bacteroidia; order Chitinophagales; family Saprospiraceae; genus JAHDHW01. Next base: position 1,731 of record CAYXQH010000813.1, on the reverse strand, counting down.
AGATTCGCTTTTCGCCTTTAATGGTGTTTTTATTAATTGCTTTATTCTTGTCTACCTGTGCTCGAAATCCGGTTACTGGTAAAAAGCAATTAAGCTTAATGTCGACTAAAAAGGAGATAGAAATGGGGAAATCTTATGATCCTCAGGTGGTAGCGCAATATGGGAAGTATGAGAATGCAGAAATGCAGGCTTTTATTAATGAAAAAGGGAAAGAAATGGCTGCGATTTCGCATCGACCTAACCTACCTTACGAGTTTAAAATTTTAGATTCACCAATCGTTAATGCATTTGCAGTGCCTGGAGGATATGTTTATTTTACTCGAGGTATCCTGGCACATTTCAATAATGAAGCAGAATTTATTGGTGTTTTAGGACATGAGATTGGCCACGTTACGGCAAGACACTCTGCCCGACAGTATACCAAACAAATGGTAGCACAAGTTGGATTTATAGTTGGGGTGGTTGCATCTAAAGAATTTCGGAATTATGCAGATGCTGCGCAACAAGGCTTAGGGCTTTTGTTTTTAAAGTTTAGCCGATCTAATGAATCTGAATCTGATAAACTTGGTGTAGAGTATTCTACAAAAATTGGTTACGATGCAAAAGAAATGGCTAACTTTTTTAATACACTGAAACGAATGCGTGGAGATGGGGAAGGTCCTCCAACTTTATTGTCGACCCATCCTGATCCGGGAGATCGATTTGTCAAAGTAGGCCAGATGGCTAAAGAGTGGCAGGCAAAAGATCCTGGAGGTAAATATGAAATCAACAGAGATAAATATTTGCAGATGATTGATGGTTTGATTTATGGAGAAGACCCGGCTCAAGGTTATGTTGCAGATGGTAAATTCTTTCACCCAGTATTAAAGTTTGAATATCCGGTTCCTCAAAATTGGCAATTAGTCAATACACCTTCTCAGGTACAAATGGGGGACAAAGATGGAAAAGCTATGATGGCTTTGAAGCTAGCACAGGGAGATAACATTCAAACTGTTTCGCAACAGTTTGTGACAGAGAACAAGCTGACGCTAAATTCTTCTCAGAATAAAAATATTAATGGCTTTTCGGCAATTCGAATAGAAGCTACTCAACCTGCACAAACGGATCAAAGTGGTAACCAATCAGAAGAGTTGAAGATACTTACTTATTTCTATCAGTATGATAATATGATTTATCAGATTTTTGGAGTCACCAAAAAAGCGGATTATTTTTCTATGTCTGGTACTTTTGAAAATACCATGCGGAATTTTAAGAAGCTGACGGACCCAGCGAGAATCAATATCAAACCTGAGCGAATTAAGGTCGTAAAGTTGAACAATTCTGGCACCTTACAAAATATCCTTCGATCCTATAATACACCTAATGATCGCCTGGAGGAAATAGCTGTTTTAAACAGTATGTTACTAACGGATAATATCCCCGCAGGAACTTCGATTAAAGTGATAGAGCGGAAGTAAAAGTATAATTTAAAAAAAATAAAAATCCCGAATCTTAGAAATAAGGTTCGGGATTTTTTTTGTTCAGTTTTATTTTAAAAAGCAGTAAACAATGTAGTAAGCGCAAGTGAGAATAAATGGAGTTTTATATTAAAAGCTATTGATCGATATGAAAAACATTTTTTCAGCATAGGTTTTCAATAAAGTATACCTCTTGTAAAAGACTTTAACAAATATAGATGTTTGTTATATGTTAACGAATTTTGAAGTTACAAATATTCAAAAGAAGGTGTCG
>CAYXQH010000812.1:0-2894 GCA_964467425.1 uncultured Saprospiraceae bacterium | reverse complement strand
ATTATTCTACTTATTCACAATGTTAATGATTCCATGCATATTATATTCTCAAGTTGAAATTACTGGGAAAGTAAAAAGTGATACGGAGGTAATAGCTTTTGCAAGTGTAGTCTTAACTGACAGCCTAAATACTATTATAAATGGAGGCGTAACAGAAGATGATGGAGCTTTTAAGCTTCAGGCAGCAAAAGGGAACTACACAATCACCATAAGTTTTTTAGGATACAAAGAATGGAAAAGGGAAATCAATGCTCAAAGTAATACAGACTTGGGAGAGATTACTTTGGAAGATGGTTCATTAACAGTCGAAGGAGTGGAAGTAGTTGGACGAAAAGCTTTGATTCAACGATTGCCAGATAGATTGGTTTTTAATGTAGAGCAAAGCGTTGCTGCCCATGGAGGAGACGCCTTGGACGCATTAAAGTTAGCGCCGGGTCTTAGTGTACAAGATAACACAATCTCGATGCTCGGGAAAAGTGGAATGCGTATCATGGTGGATGGGAGATTTCTAAATCTTTCAGGTGATGATATGATAAACTATTTGAACACCATACAGGCGAATGATATTAAATCAATAGAAATAATCACAAATCCACCAGCTGAATATGAAGCACAAGGAAATGGAGGTATCGTAAATATTATATTAAAAAAAGCAAAAGTAAATAGTTGGAACAACTCTATTTCAGCATCGACCAGAATAATGGATGTATCGGTTTATTCTATCGGAAACAATTTTAAATTTAGAAAGAACAAAGTTAATATTTTGGCTGTTGCCAATGCCCGATTTGGAGAGCAACGTTACCTTCAGGAAGCGGAAACTTTTTATACACAAAAATTCTGGGACTTTAATTCAGTTCAGGATAGAGACATAAAAGATTTTTCAGGACGCTTTATTCTTGATTATCATATTTCGGACAACTCTACTATTGGATTTCAGGTAGCAGGAAGTAGTAGTAAACCTTTTTGGGACGATACTTCAGATACAAGAGTGGAAGATGTTTCAACGAATACGATTGATTCATTAATTAAGTCTGTAGGAACAATAGATCTTAACACCAGCAATGTATCCGTTAATACACATTATAATTTAAAGTTAGATACACTTGGAAGAAACTTGTCTATTGACTTGGATTATTTTAATTATGAGACAGCAGAGATAAGAGACATTCTGGCAAATTCATATTCAAAAGACAATACCTTCTTGGGGGTTAATTACTCTGGAAGAAATGTAACAGGGCGTCAAATCGAAAACTATAGTGCAAAGGTTGATCTGCGTCATCCTACTAAATTTGTCGAACTTTCATATGGAGTTAAAGTAAATTATATTGATAGTAAATATGATATTAATAATGTAAATGATTTACTGGGGATTAATGAAAAGGATCGATTCAACTATACTGAAAATATACAAGCTGCCTATATAAGTGGATCTAAAAAAATTAATAAAAAATGGTCCATACAACTTGGCTTACGAGTAGAAAATACCCTAACGGAAGGAACCTCCGAAATCACAAATATTACAACAAAGAATGATTATGTGAAATTTTTTCCTACAACGTACTTGTCTTTTGTGCCAAATGAGACACATGCCTTTTCCTTTTCTTCCGGCCGAAGAATAAACAGACCTTACTTTTCTCAGTTGAACCCAACGAGGTTTTATACCAATCAAAATACATTTAGTGTTGGAAATCCTTTTTTACAACCTTCCTTCAGTAGTAATTTTGAGTTAGGTCATGTATATAAAGGAGGCCTATCTTCAACCTTGTTTTTTGATATTGAAACAGAAGGAATGGGGACCGTCGTATTGGCAGACGATGCTACGTTTGAGCAGATAATTACACAAGCCAATTATTATACACTATATAGATATGGTTTGTCAGAATCTTGTAGTTTTTACCCGACTCCTTGGTTGAGTAGCCATAATTCATTGTTTGTAGTAAATTATAATTCTAAAATAACCAATGACGATTTCACTGCTCCGTTAGGAAGTAATTTTAGTTTCTATTTTTCTCAAAGTAATGACATTTCACTGGATAAAGAAAAAACTAAAATCATCCAAATAAATTACTGGTATTCCGCTCCATTTACGAGGAATCAAATTGAAAATGAATCAAATCAAGCGCTAAATGTTGGATTTAGAATGTCTTTAATGAAGAAAAAATTACAGGTATCTTTTAATGCTCTGGATGTATTTAATACAAGTCCAAGGAAAGGTACAAGTAGACTTAATGGCATTACTTCTACGCATTTAGGTTATGGACTTTTCAGAGGAAGAGGGTATCGAGTTTCAGTAAGTTACAATTTTGGAAATAACAAAATTAATGTAAGAGGAAGAAAGTCTGGAGATGATGAAGAACAAAGGAGAACAAATTAAGAAACCTATCCGACTTAAAACTCCGTGAATAAAAAAAGAAGTTTATGATTAAGCTAAAGAAAAAAGATATTGTTCTATTATTACTATATGCGATTCCTCATACTTTATTGAGTTTCGGAATCATTTATATAATTAATAAAGTCCTTGCAGGAAATGAACAATTTCATAGAGACTATATCATTATTGTTTTTCTGGCAATTGTTTTCTACGCTTATTTATTAAATATCATTTTTCAAAAAGGATTAAATAAATACGCGTTCAAAATTTTATATGAAAATGAAAAGAAACTGTTTAATCAAATCTTAAGAGCACCCCTGATAACCCTAGAAAATTTTGGAAGCCAGCGGTTTTATACCGCTATGGAAGATTTGCGTTTATTTGCCAATCTGCCTTATACCGTAACGCATACAGTCACTTCTTTTTTAATGCTTGTTTTGGGTATAGTATATATGTTCACTATTTCTGTTGGTGCCGCATGTATAGTATTAGTGTTGGTGCTTTTGGTCGCGGCATGTTATTT
>CAYXQH010000811.1:0-2899 GCA_964467425.1 uncultured Saprospiraceae bacterium | reverse complement strand
GGAGTCAATAGATTGAGTAGATGCAATCTTAGGAAGGTAAAGTGCAAGAATAAGTAAATAAATAATCCTCATAGTAGTAGTTTGAAATTACCTAGAAGATGTAGTACCAGTAAAATCAATAACTAAATAAAAGAAAAGTATACCTCATTTCCTAGTTTTGAAACTAGTATTTTCCTTCAAGGAATAGGCAAGGATATAAATAAACAAGAGAAAGGTGGATGTTTGAAATTAAAATGAGCTATATTTTAGCAATCACTGTTTTATTACCTTTTACTTTTTGACCAATGGAGACTTCCACTTTAGCGTCAAGCGGTAAAAACAAATCTACCCGAGATCCGAATTTGATAAATCCCATTTCGTCACCTTGTTCGACTTGATCACCAATTTCTACATAATTGACAATTCGCTTTGCAACGGCGCCCGCAATTTGACGGAGCAAAATCTCTTCTTCGCCACTGTCGATGACTACTGTCGTACGTTCATTTTCTGTGGAAGATTTTGGATGCCAGGCAACCAAGTATTTACCAGGGTGATATTTAAAATAATTGACCGTTCCACTAATTGGATTTCTATTGACATGAACATTGGTAGGACTCATAAATATAGAAACCTGCAAACGCTTATCATTAAAATATTCGCCTTCCTCTGTTTCTTCGATTGTAACGATCTTACCATCAGCCGGAGCGTAAATGAGATTGTTATCTGCGATCAATATTTCTCGGGTTGGATTTCTAAAAAACTGTAAGACTAAAAGAAAAACAATAAAAGAGATAATGCTTACAATAAGCAATGCTTTTGGAATAAGCCAGAATACCAATAGGTTGATCCCAATAAGAGAAAGTACTAAGCCTATTAAAATTTTATGTCCTTCTTTGTGAATTTTCATTTTTTAGTAAAAGTATTTTGTCTTATACAAAGCTAAACAAATTAAATATGATCTACAGCTTAATTCTTTAAAATCTATCTAATCCATAAGATATATGCGGATGCAAAAGGGACTAAAAAAATAAATGCATCAAATCGATCTAATAAACCGCCATGTCCCGGAAGTAAGGTGCCAGAGTCTTTAATATCAAAACTTCTCTTTAACATAGATTCTATCAAATCACCAATAGAACCAAAGATAACAACTATAGCCCCGAGAATAACCCATTCAACAACGGTCTGTTCTATAAATATATAACCTAAAAAGCCTGCCAGTATTAAGGTAAATATCCCTCCTCCAATAGAACCCTCCCAGGTTTTTTTAGGCGAAATACGTGGGAAAAGCTTGTTTTTACCTATTTGAGAGCCTACCAAATATGCAGCTGTATCATTTATCCACGTTAACAATAATAAACCAAAAACGGTATTCGCCCTAAATTGTTCTCCATCAAAGGCAATAAAATCGACCAAAGCAAAAGGAGTACCTATATATACCATTCCTAAAATGATAAAAGCAACATTGGAAAAAGGATCTTCAGATGCTGCAAATAATTCATAAATAAAGCAAAGGAATATAATGGGAAAACATAGAAGAGAGGTGTATAAAACAAAATTTTCCGGAGAGTTTAATAAATTAAGTTTTAACATTGAGACCATGATAAATGGAGTCATCCCGAAGATTAAACCAATAACTTTTCGAATCCGGTCTCGCTTTTGATTTTTTTGCAAGGTGATACTTAAAAATTCCCAAAGACAAAGTGCAGTAATGATGGCAAAAAGGATGACGAATGGATATTGCCCTCCATAAATGCCTCCAAGCATTACAATTACAAAAAATATTGCCGTTATTACCCGCTTTAAAAGTCCTTGCATAATTTCTTATTTTACTACACCTATTCGATTTTTTATTGCTTAATCCGAAATTGTTTTTGAATTGTATCTTTTTAAAAAGTAAGCAATATAAAGGGCTAAAACTAATGATATAATAGCACCCCATATAGGTACATGATCTACTTTTTCTAAATCAATTGTCATGACTTCTGAAGCATAAAAATACATGACAAGAATTTGAATAGCATTATTGACAAAATGAATCAATATAGGCACCCACAAAGTTTTAGACCAATAAAATAAATAACCTAAAACAGCACCCAGTACCATCCTTGGAATGAAGCCTTCTAATTGCATGTGGAAAGCACTAAAAACAGCTGCCGCTCCCCAAATCGCTAAATGTGCATTACCAAACCATTTTTCAAACCTCTTTTGGATAACGCCTCTAAATATCATTTCTTCTCCAATAGCTGGAATGACCGCAATAACAAAAATGTTAAAAACCAATTCCCAGGGAGCTTCGGTAACCAATAAATTTTTGATCATCTCATTTACACTCTGGTCAATTGTTCTGGCCCACTCCGGTAAAGGTAATTTTTTGTTGAGAAAGTATAAATATTGAACGAGTGGTAAGGAAGCAAATAAAAGAACAGATCCAACTAATGTATTGATAATAAATTTTTCAAATTTGATTTTTCGCCAGCCTAAAAATTTATACCATTTCCTTTTAAAAAAGGCATAGGCAAGTACAAGAGGAGGGAGTACAAAAGAAAAGATATGAGTAGTCAGTAAAGAAAAACGAATGAAATTTCTTTTTCTAATGCTATTTTCGATTGCTAATGAATCCATTGTCTCTTTTAGCGAATAGCCAAAATATTCGCAAATCAAGAAGGAGGCGCTTCTGCCCAACATCATCCCAAAAAGTATTAATACGGCTAAAAAAAGTAGAATAGTAATAGGGGAGATATAACTTTCAAGGCTGTTTTGATTAGTAGTATGTTTTTCCTCAAGTTGATTCATCCCAAATCGTATTTTTTGTAAAAATAATGTAATTACTTTTAGTTTTTAATATTCAAGAATCAAAGAGTAGTGAAAATTATTTTGTAATGCGTAGTTTTGTAGAGCCAATACACCTATTTGAGTT
>CAYXQH010000810.1:0-2903 GCA_964467425.1 uncultured Saprospiraceae bacterium | reverse complement strand
TGCAAAACCTATATTGCCTCAGTGCCTCTGTGTTGAAAATGATCATAATGAAGGCAAAGAAACGGATAGAATTTTTTTATGTTAACCTTCCAAACTGCCATAATATTCATAGGTCAAAGTTTTATAAGCTTATAAACTTGAGTGTAATTATTGATAGATTTAATTTTTAAAATATAAATACCTGATAAAAGTGTGGTCGTGTCTAATTCATCATTTGAATAATGTTGTTGTTTTGAAAATAGGCTACGACCATTTATATCAAAAATTTCAAAACTAAAGGAAGTTGGTGTATGCTCCGATTGAATACTTAAAAAAGAATCAAAGGGATTTGGAAAGATCGAGAAATCAGATGCTTCCTTATTGCTTAATTCATTATTTGAAACCATCAATAAACAATCATCAAAAAATCGAATAATGGTTTTATTAAAATCTCCATTTGCTCCATGATCTGCATTGATCACATTCAATTGATCATTGAAGTCTGTTTTTTGAGCATTCGTAAAATTGAAATCTACCAAAAAATCATCTAATGGAAAATCAGTATTTACATTCTGGATTACTAAATAATCATTATCATCTAACCACTGATTACTTTTTAAAGAATCATAAAGTGCAATAGATGTTTGATTATTTATTTGATTGCTACTCCTGTTGAACCGGAAAGGATAAGCAGGAGAACGCTCCAACCAATGCCATTCAGAAGTAATCCCGAGATCAAGGAGCTGGTTATAATAGCTAAGAGCAGCTGCTGGATTTGCGCTTGGGTTATTATCATTTTTAGACTGAATCCATAAGATTGGTTTTAGGTCATTGACGTTTTGAAACAAAGCGGCTAAGCCATTTCCAGTCATATGTGTGGATGCTTTAAAATCTAAAGCCCAGGTACAAAAATCTGTAAAGTTTGCACCATTTGATCCGCCAATCATAAACACCGGAAGTTCCTGGAGAAATATATTTTCGAAGATATAATCTCGCGTAGCCAGAACATTTTTAAAATCGATATTTGTGGCTGTGTCCTGCTTTGCAAAGTTGTTTTCCCAGCGAACATTTCCATCACCATCCTGATCACCTACGCTTGTCTCATTAGAATTTAAAGCAAATACTGCGTAATTATTATACACCAAATCTTTCACAAGTGAGCGTCTTTCGTACCGAGTAATCCAACTCGAAGAATTACCATTCGTGCCGTGTATTAAAAAGACAATTGCTTTTGGATTTTCTGGATAAGCATATTCGACTATTTTATCAGCGGGGATAAAACTACCGTCCTCATTCAGTTCTGCCCATTGTGTTAAAGTCCATTGCCCGTTTGACCAATTACCCAGATCATCATAATTCGCAACTAAATTAAATTGATCCTCACTCACCGTATTTGGTATAATTATTCTGGTGTGCCATTCCTTATCGAGCAGTAGATACTCAGCGCCAGTTCCAGACCAATGGGTAAAGACCTCATTGCCTCCTGCTCTGTCTGCCCAAACATTAATGGAGTCTCCTTTTTCAAACGTCCCATTACCATAGCCGTCCTGAATAGTTAACGTAAAGTTCTGAGCAATTGAAATGCTAAATGAGCTGAAGAAGAAAAAAATAAGAAAGATAAATTTAAAATATTGCATGCTTTAAGGGGATTCGATTTTGGAATTTAAATACTTTCTAAAGTACGACTAAAGCTTGTTCTAAATCTTCTATTAACCAGTCGGGATCTTCGAGACCTATATAAATACGAACGAGGTTCCAGGGGATGGTCGTATCCGGACGACCCGGGATTCCGTAAAATGTACAAAAGGGTAGGAGAAGGGATTCATGTCCTCCCCAGGAAACGGCTAATAAAAATCGTTTAATTTGAGCATGAAATAATTCAACTTGTTTGATGTTGTCTGCTTTTAACTTTATAGAAAAAAGACCGCCACATTTTTTCATTTGCTTTTTAGCCAGATCATATTGTGGAAAGCTCGGCAAATGTGGATGGATCACTTGTTCTACTTTTGGATGTGCTTCCAACCATTGAGCAATTTTTAAAGCACTACTCGAAGTTCGTTCCATACGTAATTCCAGGGTTCGCAAACCCCTAATTACTAAGGCTGCTTTTTGAGCAGAAATAATACCACCTAACGTCATATACTCGGACTCAAATATCTTTTTGATCATCGACTTAGAACCACTAATCACCCCAGCAACAACATCGCTATGTCCGTTTAGATATTTGGAACAAGTTTGAACGGAAAGATCAATACCCAATTGATAAGACTTTTGATATAATGGAGAAGCATACGTCGAGTCAATTACACTCACCAATCCATGCTTCTTTGCTAAAGCTGCACAAGCTTTTAAATCTTGCAACTCAAAGGTAATACTATTCGGACTTTCCAAATATAGTAAGGTAGAATTAGGACGAATAGCTGCTTCTATTTTTTGAATATCTTTTCCATCTACAAAAGTATGTTCTACACCAAAGCGCGTTAAAAACTTTGTCATCAAATTGAAAGTCCAACTATAAGGAGATTGAACACAGACAATGTGATCACCGGCTTTTACATTAGCAATGACGGCATTCGCAATGGCACCACTACCACTTCCAAAAACTAAGGCATCTTCTGCTTCTTCCAAAGCTGCGATTTTTTGGCGCAGGATTTTAACGGTAGGATTATTCCCTCTACTATATAAATGCGAATCTAACTCATTAATAAAAGCTTTTTTAAAATGATCAATATCTTTATATGCAAAGTTACTGGTTTGTATGATGGGCGGAGCGACGGCTCCAAAGTAATGTTCCCGTTCTTCTCCAAGGTGATTTAAAATTTGACTTAAATGCATAGAATTTTTTTAGCTAATTTAATGTTTTCTTGAAAAGATTTGGTTTTATACCAGTCAATTTAAATGTGCTTATTGTTTATTTTCTGTAC
>CAYXQH010000809.1:0-2904 GCA_964467425.1 uncultured Saprospiraceae bacterium | reverse complement strand
GACCTCTGGAACGGGTATTGCGGTTAAAAAACTATATTTTAGCATTCTTTGAAAGCTACAGATTTGTTGTTAATCCATTGTAAAACTTCCCTTAAAACATTAAAGACCTAAATTAGAATGATGAATAAATTGATGCTATCTATTGTTTGCCTTATTGGTGCGTTTCAGTTGTATGCTCAAAATGAAGGTGATATATGGTACTTTGGAAAAAACCATGGCCTTGATTTTAGTATGGGAGAGCCTGTTTTGTTAAAAGATGGAGCAATGAATACGCATGAAGGTTGCGCTACTATTTCTGATTATAAAGGCAACTTATTGTTTTATACAGATGGTGTAAAAGTATGGAATAAAAACCATGAAATTATGCCAAATGGAGATGGCTTACATGGACATGCTTCTGCTACGCAATCTGCATTGATTGTTCCAAAACCTCGGAGTCGATCGACCTATTATATCTTTACGATTGATGCTGCAGAAAACGGTTTGAAAGGTGGTTTGAAATACACAGAAATCAATATGATTGCTGATGGAGGGCTCGGAGATGTAAAGTTTAAAAACAAAGAGCTCTTTCCTTCCACCTGCGAAAAAATTACTGCAGTGGTTAATCAAAATCAAAAAGACTTTTGGGTCATTACACACGAGTGGAATTCCAATCGATTTATTTGTTATAACGTTACTGAAAAAGGTGTTGAATTAGGACCTTATATTTCCGAAGCAGGTACAAAGATTAAAGGCAATTATCAAAATGGTGCAGGCTATCTAAAAGCTTCTCCAAAAGGAGATATTTTAGCTTTGACTATTTATGAAGAAAATCGTGTTGAGTTGTTTGAGTTTGATAATTCCACAGCAGAAGTAAAAAAGAAATTAAAACTACCTTCAAAAACACCATCTGCTTATGGTGTGGAATTTTCTCCGAATGGTGAACGCTTATATGTTGGCTCGTTCGAAACGGGTGTCATTGAACAGTATAACCTTAACGCTCCTGATAATAAAGCGATTCTCAAATCCAGATTCGAAATTAATAAACCGACCAATTTTAATCTCGGAGCGATTCAAGTCGGTCCAGATGGCCGAATTTACACCTTGAGTCTTCACGGAGCCTATATCGGTTGTATTTTAAATCCAAATTCTTACGGTACCCGAACACGCTACAACAGAAAGAAAATCAAGATTGGGAAAAACAATGGTCGCTTAGGTTTACCTACATTTATTCAGACGTATTTTTCGGAAGGTTCTACTAAAAGACGTGTATTAAAACCTCGTCCTGGAACTGAAGTGGCAAAAGCTCCTCCTCCTGCGCCGAAAGAAGAGCCAGTAGTTGAAGCACCTCCAAAGCCAGCTCCTCCTCCACTCTATCTCACTGTTTTAGTAAAGGAGAAAATTTTAAAAAATCCGGAAGATCCGAATAGTCCAGTTTTAGGATTACGAGCATTGGACAAGGTTCAACTACAATTGAATACCGACACGAAAAAGATTGATTATCAACTTCCTGATGATGGTAAAAAGAAACTGCGACTTAATCCAAAAACGACCTATAAATTCCTGGCTGTTCGTTCAGGCTATTTAAGTAATAATGCTGACTTTATACCCAAGGAAAACGAGACCAATCAAACTGTTGAAATCGTCCTAGAAAAAATATTTAAAGAAAAAGAAATTGTTTTGGATAATATCTATTATGATTATGACAAAGCCAACCTAAGGTCTGAGGCTTTTCCAGAACTGGATAACCTCTTGACTATTTTAAAAAATAATACTGAAATAAATATTCAAATTTCTTCCCATACTGATTGCCGAGGAGAAGACAGCTATAATGAAAAACTATCGCAAAACCGAGCGCAGTCCGTTGTTAGCTATTTGGTTTCTAATGGTATTTCAGGTAGTCGTTTAGTGGCAAAAGGATATGGCGAAAAAGCTCCTGCAGATGATTGCGATTGTAGAAAATGTAGCGATGATCAGCATCAAAAAAACCGTCGTACTACATTCAAGATCATTAATTAATCTGTGCTTTTATTTATTCATTTAGTCAAACTACTGTTTTAAATACTATAGCATAGCTCTTAGTCATTCGCATTTGTTTTAAGCTAAAAAAAGAGTAATTTAATAATTACTTATTAATTTTTTAGAAAAGCAAAGCTTATGAAAAACTTATTACTCCCTACATTCCTTTTTACACTTTTATTCCAATTCTCCTTTCAATCGAATACTTCTGCTCAATGCCAAGGCTCTACCGCTCAAACTGATCTTGACGTAAATAATGTCAAAGCAAGACTCCAGGTTAGCGGAGGTCTCTGGTGGGATGGAAGCGAAGGCGTTTATATTGTTCCTAAACCTGAAGTAGGAGAACCAGAAGTTTCGGCCATCTTTGCCGGAGGCATCTGGATGGGCGGCCTCAGCGATTCCGGAAATTTAAAATTTGCCGGCCAAACTTATGGGACTGGATCTCAAGTTGATTACTTTCCAGGTCCTTTAGATGACAATGGAATCACAACAGACGATGATTGCGCGAACTATGATCAATTTTGGACGACTACCTCTACCGATATTAATATGCACATCGAGGATCTAAATGATAATGGAGTTATAGATGGCCCAGTACCTAATTCGGTTTTAGGTTGGCCAGGAAGAGGTAATCCCAACTTTTTTGGAATTTATGGTTTTGAACTACCGTATAATGGATACGGGATGGCTCCTTTTTTCGACTATAACAACAATGGATTCTATGATCCTATGAATGGCGATTATCCAGATATAAATGGCGCAAGTCTTGGAACCTGGTGGGTATTTAATGATGCTGGAAATATTCATACGCAAACAGGTGGCGCGCCGTTAAACATGGAAATTCAAGTCTTGGCTTATGCCTATAATAGCGCTAATGACCACATTAATAATGCGACTTATTATGAC
>CAYXQH010000808.1:0-2908 GCA_964467425.1 uncultured Saprospiraceae bacterium | reverse complement strand
AAGGGCTAATTCCTCCCAGGGTTACCTAACAAACATACTTTGAACAATGCGAATCTTTCTATTCGTCCTTTTCTTCCTGTCTGCATTTAGCTTAAATTTTTGTTTGGCTCAAGAATTAAATACAGATTCTTTGTATCAAGCTATCCTGGAGTATGACTATCCTGAAAGGGGGGATTCACTTCAGAAGTATTTTTACAGGAACCGAAAAATCCCTTTAGAAATAAGAGAGGAAGTTTTTCTTACCGAAATCAATAACTTAAAAGAACAGGATAAAAATCATATAGATATCGTGCGAATGTCTCTGTGGTTGCATATAAGCTTCTATAGGGAAAGTCGTTATGATGAAACACTTTATCTTGCTGTTGAAGCAAAGAATATTGCGAACGAATATGGGCAAGAGACGGATGAATGGTATGATGTACAGTCCACTTTGCATACCGTTATGGCAGCAAGTTATTATGTAGAAAATGATCATGCAAAAGCCTTGGAGGAAGAGAAAAAAAGCTACCACTATTCTACCTTAATGAATGATACATTTTTAATGGCCAGGTCATTAAATAATATTGGTGTTAATCATTCTGAATTAAAAGATTCTAAAAAAGCCATTGAATTTTATCAAAAGGCGTATGATTTATCAGTCGCTACGGGAGACGAAAGTTCAGCCCTGAGAAATAAGTTTTGTATTGCGATCGACCAATCTGTTATGAAAGAAAATGACAAAGCGATTACCACTTTTTTAGAAATTATGCCAAGGTTGAGGGAAACCAATCACTTTAATCTTGCCCAGGCTATTCGAGAGCTGGGACATTTGTATTATTTAAAAGGAAATTATGTCTCTGCCGAAAAACTAATGTTGGAAGGCTATGATATGGCTTTTGAGCAAAAGAATAACAACTCTATTTTGCAGTCATCTAACAGGCTTACCAATCTGTATAAAAAAACGGATCGATACAAAGAGGCCTTAGTTTACAGCCAGATTAGAGCTGAATATATTGATACGATTAAGACAAGAGCTTTAAATAATAAAAAACTGGAAGCTCAATCTGAATTCGATAATTTAGTTCAGGAACAGCAAATCAAAGAGTTAGAATTTCAACAAGAAATTCAAGGCTCTAAATTCAAAACCCAATTAGCCTGGATCGTAAGTAGTTTTTTAGTTTTGATCGGATTGCTTAGTTTCTTTTTCTACCGAACCTCACAAAAAAGAAAACAAAAACTAGCCTTGGCTAATAAGGAAGCGGAGGTTCAGAAAGTGAGAGAACGGCTGTTGACATCAATTACCCATGAATTACGAACTCCTTTAACCTTGATCTTAGGACAGCTGGATGAGCTAAAGCAAAAAGAGTTGAAACCTCAGAATAAAGATTATGCTGTCAGCGCTTCCCGAAATGCGGAAGAGCTACTTTCCTTAATCAATCAATTGTTAGATTGGAATCGATTGGAAGCCAATGCCATGACCTTGAGCGAGGGAGTAGGGGATATAGCCTTGGCATTAAATAATGTTTTTGAAAAAGTTCAGAAAGGGTTTAGTAGTAAAAATCTTAATTGGGAGCTAGAAATGGTACCTAAAAACTTTACCTGTAAATTAGACTTTTCGAAGGTAGAAACGATCGTTCGAAATTTATTGACCAATGCAGTAAAATATACACCGGATCATGGAGATATTAAACTTTCTCTTTCGGTGATTGGAAATAATCAACTTAAGATTGCTGTAAATGATACGGGGAAAGGAATCTCCTCACAAGAACAAGAGAAAATATTTGACTGGTATTTTAGAACAAAGCAAAATGAACTTCAACCTGCACAGGGTTTTGGAATTGGTCTCGCTCTGTCTAAAGAATTAGCTGAATTAATGAAAGGGAGTCTTAGCGTAGATTCTGCGGTAGGAAAAGGATCGACTTTTCAATTGATCGTTCCTTATTCAGCTTCTACGCTCCATGAGCAAGCCTCTTTACTTTCTGAAAATAAGATTGGTGAAAAAGCAAAATCAGATATTGCTAAAGGTAAGGACAAACCTCAGTTACTATTAATCGAAGATCATGAAGAATTAGCTCAATTTATTTCTTCTATTTTGTCTAAAGATTATGAGGTTAGTATTGCGCATGAAGGAAAGCCTGGTTTGCAAATGGCCTTTGAAAATATTCCGGATATTATCATAACTGATTTGATGTTGCCCGATGCAGATGGTATTGAGTTAACGAAAAAGCTTAAGAACAATATGATGACGGATCATATCCCGGTTTTGATGTTGACGGCTAAAGCTGATGAGGCTACACGTTTTAAAGGGATTGAATCCAGAGCAGATGCCTTCTTAACGAAACCATTCAAAAGTGAAGAGCTAAAATTGCAGCTGAATAACTTAGTCCAAAATAGACGAAGACTAAAAATGCGCTACCAAATTCAGTATAATGGTAAAAATAAAGTAGAAGAACGAATAGATCCTTTTATCGCTTTATTAATGGAAAAAATCGAAGCTAACTTTTCAGAAAGTGATTTTAATGTAGATGCATTGGCGCAGCTATTGAAAATTAGCCGAGGACAATTATTTAAAAAAACCAAAGCATTATTAGATACCTCGCCTAGTAAATTAATTCGTTCTCATCGCCTCGAGAAAGCCAAACAGATGCTTTCGCAAGGTCAATATAATGTATCGGAGGTGGCATATGCTAGTGGTTTCTCCAGCCCAGAATACTTTAGTACCGTTTATAAAGACTATTTTAAAATTAGTCCGGCAGAAGAACGAAAAAGTTCCTAATACAATTCTTTACGAAGTTTTCTCCTCTTATCAGCCTGGTAATGAGGATTTTCTAATTTTTACTTTTTAAAGGTGAAAAGCTGCATATTAGGCAGTTTTTGGATGTTTTGATTCAAAATTATAGGTTTCCCCTGCTTTTAAAACTGGCCTTTT
>CAYXQH010000807.1:0-2909 GCA_964467425.1 uncultured Saprospiraceae bacterium | reverse complement strand
CTATGAGAACACCCATTATTCTTCGATTCATTCCTTCATCTCTTCCAGAACAAATTCTTTTTCTTTTTGAATGTTTAGTGCTTAAAAAAACTGTCTTGTCAGACACGTTCGTCCGACAGACAGCCCACACACTATGAGAACACCCATTATTCTTCAATTCATTCCTTCATCTCTTCCAGAACAAATCCTTTTTCTTTTTGAATGTTTTAGTGTTAAAAAAAACTGTCTTGTCAGACACATTCGTCCGACAGACAGCCCACACACTATGAGAACACCCATTATTCTTTGATTTGTTCTTTCCTCATTTCCAGAACAGATCTTTTTTCTTTTTGAATGTTTTAGTGCTTAAAAAAAACTGCCTTGTCAGACATACATCTGACAGGCAGCCCACACACTATGAGAACACCCATTATTCTTTATCCCGATTAAATCGAGACTTTTGTTTTTCATGGTAGAGTAAACGCTTTTCAAAAAAACTGCCACGTCAGACGCAATTGTCTGACGGGCAGCCCACACACTATGAGAACACCCATTACTCTTTGATCCCGATCAAATCGGGATAATATTTTTATAGAATAAAATCCGGGGTAAGGATTTTATTTGTGTTGGTTTTCATTTGTCAAATTTGATTTCCAAATCATCCCTTTAGATGCCTTGTATTTTAAAATCACTTTATAAACGACTGGAAAGCTTTTTAGTATGCCTTATTGCTTTATTGTGCATGTTATAGTTTTTAAGAAATGTTAAGACGCTCAACCTAACCAATTGAACAACAACACTTTACACTGTTATTTTTTGCCTATGTTAAAATATTTAACCTTGGTTAATTAAACATTAAATGCCCATTTTACTGGTATTTTGGACATATTAGGATTAATTGCGATAATATTTTTTGGTGAAAATTAGGTGAGTTAAACTTGTAAAATATTCGTAAATTAGCAGAGAAATAGCAGGCAAGTTTTACAAATATTTGCCAATACGAAAATATATGATCTCACAAAAGTCGGTACAGGAAATTATTGAAACTGCGAAAGTGGAAGATGTCGTAGGAGATTACGTTACACTAAAGCGACGTGGTGTAAACATGTTAGGGCTTTGTCCTTTTCATAATGAAAAGACGCCATCGTTTACTGTTTCACCAGCAAAGAATATTTATAAGTGTTTTGGATGTGGAAAAGGTGGCAATCCGGTTCAGTTTATAATGGAACATGAAAGTATGTCTTTTCCGGAAGCACTTCGGCTTTTAGCTAAAAGATATGGCATTGAATTAGAGGAAACGCAAACTTCAAAAGAAAACATTGAGGAGCGCAGACATCTGGACAGTCTGACGATTATTACGGAATATGCCAAGGAGTTTTACAGTAATAATCTTTTTAATACGGACATCGGAAAAAGTGTAGGTCTCTCCTATTTTAAAGAACGTGGTTTTCGAGAAGAAACGATTAAAAAGTTCGGACTTGGTTTTGCGATGAAACAAAAAGATGCCTTTACCTTAAAGGCGATCAACGACGGTTATAATATTGAATTGCTTCGAAAGCTTGGACTTACTTCAAAATTTGATTCGGATTTCTTTCGGGATCGGGTCATGTTTACCATCCACAATCTAACCGGAAAAGTAATTGCCTTCGCTGGAAGAACGCTTTCTAAGGAGAAAAAGATTCCAAAGTATATCAATTCGCCAGAGACGGAGATTTATGTTAAAAACAAAGTTCTCTACGGATCTTACTTTGCAAAAAAAGGCATTCGTAAAGAAGATGAATGTATTATAGTAGAAGGCTATACTGATGTGATCTCTTTACATCAAGCCGGTATTGAAAATGTAGTAGCTTCCTCTGGAACATCTTTGACTTCTGGTCAAATAAGATTGATTAAACGCTATACTCCAAACATTAAAATTATCTATGATGGCGATCCGGCAGGAATTAAAGCAGCTCTTAGGGGGTTAGACTTAGTTTTGGAACAGGATATGAATGTCAAAGTGGTTTTATTGCCCGAAGGCGAAGATCCTGATTCATATTTACAGAGTCTTGGTGCTGCGGATTTTAAAACGTTTATAAAAGAAAAAGCGCAAGATTTTATTCTTTTTAAAACAGACCTCCTCCTCGAAGAGACTAAAAACGATCCTGTGAAAAAGGCAGGATTGATAAAGGATATTATTTCTAGTATCGCTAAGATTCCTGATCCCTTGAAGCGCTCTGTCTATACTAAAGAATGCGCGCGTAAATTTGAAATGGACGAAACGATTTTAGTAGATGAGACCAATAAAACGGTAGGACTCATTCTAAAAAAGAAACGTCAGAAGGAACAGGTTAATTCGCCACAAACGAAACAGCGATTGACGGAAGAGTTAATGAGCCTGGAACCTTCTCCAGAAAGTGGTATCGGAAAAATCGCTCAAAAGCAACAAGGAAAAAGCTATTCTGATATTGAATATCAGGAAAAGGATATCATTCGGATTTTAATTTCCGGAGGAGATAAATACTTTGACGCGGATCAAACCATAACCGTCGCGGCTTATATTCTTAAAAACATTGAAGATGTCATTGATGATTTCGACAATAAAGACTATGAATTAATTGCCAAAGAATGTCGTCAGTGTTTAGTTGATAAACAACCAGCCTCTGAACGATATTTTTTAAATCATACAGATCCTAAGATTCAAAAACTGGCGGTAGACCTGGTCCACTCCCCTTTTGAATACAGCGAAAACTGGAAAAACAAATGGGAAATCATCCTGACGACTCAACCAGATCCGGAAGATAATTACATGAAGGATAGTATCAATGCCTTATACCGTTTCAAGTTTAAGAAGATCATCAAAATGTGTGAGAAAAATCAACAGAAACTAAAGGATATGGATACTGCTGATAGTGATAAGATGGTTAAACTCTTGAAAGTCCAGCAGAAGC
>CAYXQH010000806.1:0-2913 GCA_964467425.1 uncultured Saprospiraceae bacterium | reverse complement strand
CAAAGCAGTTGATTTATTAGAAAAAAGAGTTTCTGCTACTTTAGCACAACCCTGCTATGAGAACCTCACGCCTGCCGATGAGCTTAATAAGTATAATGACTGGTACATCGGAAAAGCACGTCCTGAAATGCGTGAAAAAGGTGCTGGACGACCTACCAAGAGAGAACGTAGAGAAATTGATCGCTTTAAAGATGATGCGTGACAGAATATCCAATAATGAATATCCAATATTGATTTGGAAAAAATCTATAATATTAAGCTAAGAATTCATTATTCTTATAAACTACACAACCATGAAAAAACTACTCCCCTTCCTGACACTAATCTTATGTCTTAACCTTAATGCACAAGACACTTTTCAGGCATTGGATGTTTATAATTTGGAGTTTGCAACCAATCCACAAATTTCGCCTGATGGCAAGCAAATCGTTTATGCCAGATCTTTTATGGATGTCATGACTGATCAGCGATTGTCGAATCTCTGGACTATTGATGCTCAAGGAAATAAACATCGACCACTAACCTCTGGCAATCATTATGACCTTGGGCATGTCTGGTCACCAGACGGCAGTAAAATCGCTTACCTGTCTAATGAATCAGGAAACACAGAGATTCACATTTTATGGATGGATAATGGACGATCCAGCAAAATCACAAACATTAAAAAAGGAAAAGGTGGTCTAAGCTGGTCACCGGATGGAAAATGGTTGGCTTTTAATATGCGGATAAAGAAAGAGGCAAAGCCTTTTGGTAATATGCCTAAAAAACCAAAAGGTGCAACATGGGCAGCTCCTCCAAAATATATTGACAGAATGGTTTATCGATCAGACGGGCAAGGTTATGTTGAAGAAAGCTATTCGCATATTTTTATTTTACCAATCGAAGGTGGAACTCCACGTCAAATTACAACAGGAGATTTTAATCATGGAAGAGCAGCCTGGTCTCCAGATGGAAAAATGATTTACTTCTCTGCGAATCGCGCCGACGACTGGGAGTACGAACGAAATAATTCGGAAGTTTTTTCAATAGATATATCCTCTAAAAAAATTACACCACTTACGGATCGATATGGTCGAGATGATAATCCAGTACTTTCTCCAAACGGAAAGAAGATAGCTTATACTGGATCCGATGATAAAAAAATGGGACACCATCAGACAGAACTTTACATCATGGATGTCGATGGTAAAAACAAAAAATGTCTGACTGAAAAAATTGACCTGTCTGTTGGAAATATCCAATGGGATGAACAAAACGAAGGTGTTTATTTTCAATACGATGAAAAGGGAAATACAAAAGTTGGATACCTTGATTTAAATGGAAATATGAAAAACCTGGCTAATGATTTAGGTGGTGCATCTATTGGGCGTCCTTATGATGGCGGTGATTATGATGTGCATGAAGGTCAAGTTGTTTTCACTGGCTCTACTCCTACCCAACCGACAGAACTCTTTGTAGCAAGCAATGATGCTCCGATTCAATTGACAAATCTCAATGCCGATATTTTAGTAGATAAAAATTTAGCGAAAGTTGAAGAGATCTGGTATAAATCTTCACATGATGGACTAGACGTTCAAGGCTGGATTATGACGCCTCCTGATTTTGATCCCAATAAAAAGTACCCTTTAATGCTCGAAATTCATGGCGGACCTTTTGCGAATTACGGTGATCGCTTCTCTGCCGAATTACAATTATTTGCAAGTCAGGGTTTTGTTGTTTTATATACCAATCCAAGAGGGAGTACAAGTTATGGTGAAAAATTTGCGAACCTCATTCATCATAATTATCCAAACAATGATTACGATGATTTGATGTCAGGCGTTGATGCGGTTATTAAAAAAGGATACATTGATACGGATCGTTTATTCGTTACCGGTGGAAGTGGCGGTGGTGTTTTGACCAGTTGGATCATTGGCAAAACAGATCGTTTTGCTGCTGCTGTAGTTGCTAAACCTGTTATCAATTGGTATAGCTGGGCATTGACTGCTGATATTGCAGGAGTAGTAGATTATTGGTTTCCTGGTAAACCCTGGGATCATATGGAGCATTATATGAAACGTTCTCCGATCTCTTTGGTAGGTAATGTAAAAACACCAACGATGCTGTTGACAGGCGAACAAGATTATCGTACTCCGATGTCGGAATCGGAACAATATTATCAAGCATTAAAAATGCAAAAGGTTCCTGCAGCGATGGTTCGAATTCAGGAAGCTTCACATGGAATAGCTGCGAAGCCAAGTAATTTGTTAGCTAAGGTGTCCTATATCTGTGCTTGGTTCGAAAAATATGACGAGGCTAAAAAGCCATAGAAACTGAAAAACGGTATTCGGCATTTGATTTTCGGAAATCCGAATTACCAAAGCCAAATACCGTTTTCTATACGTTTAAAGACCTTCTAAAATTTGGATGTAGTTTATCCAAAAATCAAGCGACCTTAATTGAATCTATTTACCGAATAAACCTCCAGCGATATCTCCAAGCTTGTCACCTGCAGCATCTTTAAGGTTATCCATAATTCCTCCACCTGAATTTCCACCAAGCATTCCTGTCAATTTACCTAGCATTCCTTCTCCACCACCAAGTACATTCATTAAGCTACTCGAATCAATCTCATCTGTATCACCATCTTCCTGCATTTTACCAGCAAGGCTTCCGATAATACTAGACATTCCAGATCCAGCTGCAAGACCAGCTACAGACTCAGGTAAACCCATTGAAGTCATCACTTTTTTCATAAACATCCCTTTGATGCTTCCAAAAATGCCATTACTTTCTAGCCCACCGCCAGTAAAGCTTTTGAACATTCCTAAAACACCATCAACATTTCCACCAGTCACTTGAGACATTAAACCTTCTTTAAGGCTTTCTCCTGCTAAAGGCATCATTTCTTTTGCTTGATCCGCAGTAATTCCA
>CAYXQH010000805.1:0-2914 GCA_964467425.1 uncultured Saprospiraceae bacterium | reverse complement strand
TTAGGAGCAAAACAACGAAACAAGCAACACTACAATGGATGTACAAAACTGGACTTATTTAATTGTCGGACTTACTTTCTCTCTTTATATTGGTATTGCCATTTGGGCACGTGCAGGTTCTACCAAAGAGTTTTATGTAGCGGGAGGAGGTGTTTCTCCTTTAGCAAATGGAATTGCGACCGCTGCAGATTGGATGTCAGCAGCTTCATTTCTTTCCATGGCTGGTCTGATTGCGTTCATGGGTTATGCAGGTGGGCAGTATTTAATGGGCTGGACTGGTGGTTATGTTTTATTGGCACTTTTGCTTGCGCCCTATCTTCGAAAATTCGGAAAATATACCATTCCTGATTTTATAGGCGAACGCTATTATTCTCAGCAGGCCAGACTTGTCGCTGTGGTTTGTGCGATTTTCATTTCCTTTACGTATGTAGTCGGGCAGATGCAAGGTGTTGGTATTGCTTTCTCAAGGTTTCTTGGAGTAACTTTCGAAACCGGAATTTTTGTTGGAATGGGCATTGTCTTTTTCTATGCCGTACTTGGAGGTATGAAGGGGATCACTTATACTCAAATTGCTCAATATTGTGTGCTTATTTTTGCCTTTACAGTACCCGCCGTTTTTATTTCTTTACAAATGACTGGAAACCCTATTCCTCAATTAGGCCTCGGAAGTACAGATTCTAATGGGGTTTTTATTTTAGAAAAATTAGATGGACTTGTTACAGATTTAGGTTTTTCAAAATATACGACTAGTGGAACCGAAAACAAAACAGCGATGTTTTTTATCACCGCTGCTTTGATGTTTGGAACGGCAGGATTACCGCATGTAATCATTCGATTTTTTACAGTTCCTAAAGTTCGGGATGCTCGAAAATCTGCAGGCTATGCATTACTGTTTATTGCGCTACTTTATACTACAGCGCCAGCAGTTTCAGTATTTGCGAGAACGAATTTAATTACAACAGTTTCAGAGCAACCTTATAAAGAAATGCCTGAATGGTTTACACAATGGGAAGAATCTAAGCTTATTACTTTTAATGATAAAAACAATGATGGTCTTATTCAATATGTAGCTAATGAAGCTGAAAACGAATTAGACGTCAATGGAGATATTATGGTTTTAGCGAATCCGGAGATTGCTAACCTTCCTGCTTGGGTAGTCGGATTGGTTATTGCCGGCGGTTTGGCTGCAGCACTGTCGACTGCCGCAGGATTACTATTGGTTATTTCCACCTCTATTTCTCATGATCTTTTGAAAAAATCTTTGATGCCTTCGATTTCTGAAAAGGGCGAACTGTTGGCTGCTCGATTTGGAATTTTGATTGCTGTACTTTTAGCAGGACTTGCAGGAATCGCAAAGGTCGGCTTTGTTGCCGAGGTGGTTGCGCTTGCTTTTGGACTCGCCGCGGCTTCTTTTTTTCCAGCCATCTTCTTGGGAATTTTTAATAAAAAAATGAATAAGCAAGGCGCAATAGCTGGAATGCTGGTGGGCGTTATTTTTACCATAGTTTATATCTGGTATTTTAAAGAAAAGCTAGGCGGTCCGGGAACAGCAGAAGCTTATTGGTTTGGCATTCCGCCTGAAGGTGTTGGCGTTATTGGAATGCTCTTAAATTTCATTACGGCATTTATTGTTTCTAAATTTACTGGAGCAGCACCGAAAGAAATTCAGGAGATGGTGGAAGATATTCGGATACCAAAAGGGTCTGGCGCGGCTTTAGATCATTAAAATAGTTTATAGCTTCACTAAATTCACCAAACTACATCTACCCAAACCAGGAGATGATCGGAGGCCTTTTTATCTTTGACTTTTTCAAAAAGGCGTTCCCCTTTTGCAGGCCAAAAAACACCGGAGGATTTTACGTTTAGATTTTTAGAAGGCAATGCGTAATCAATTCGTTTTCCAAAAAATGCAGTATCAAAAGAAGGATCTGCTTTATCGTCCTTTGATTGGTTATGTTCTTTGCCACCAGTACTTTTTGGTATGAGGTTTCCATTCGCCACATCAGTATGTACGAGCGGGTGGTCTAACAATTGATTAATCGCACCAGCATAGGAATCCCCATCAATCGGATCAGCATTTAGGTCGCCCATAATGACAAAAGAGGCATCCTTATTCAAACCTCCTTTTTGACCTTTATCATCTACTAAATAGTTCGCATCAGAAATATAATCCTTCAATAAACGAATCTCATCAAAATTACGCAATCCATTTCGGTCTTCCGGGCCATCAAAAACAGGAGGAGTCGGATGCGAGAGAATAATATGAACCTTTTTATCTTCAGAAATATCCACTGGTATGTCTACATGATTTTTTGAAGACAATCGAAAAGCAGCCCATGCATCATCTGTATAATAAGATGTACCATCTTCATTCATCGGCTTTTTTGCATTAGGCAAACTCGACCAAAGTGTCTTCTGAAAAGAACGAATACTTTTGGTATCAATTGGATATTTTGATAAGAGTGCGAATGCGTATTGTCCTTCATAACGACCATAGCCAAAACCATCATCTGGCAATGCTACTTTTCCATCATTATTAAAATCAAAACCACTTGGCAAACCCGTATTGGAAGGAATGGAAATTTTATAATCATAAGTTATCGGCTCCCCTTCTGCCTGCTTAACTTTTAAATATTTTTCTTGAAAGGACGCTAATAACCTTCCACTCGGATCATAATCGAATTCCATTAATGCAATTACGTCTGGTCGAACTTCTTGAATAACCGCCGCAACATTCTGAATTTGGGTATCCCTCCCTGATGACAAATCCTTTGCTAAACCACCTTCCTGGCTTCTATACAAAGCCACATTATAAGAGGCGAATCGAAGGGAGATCGGTTCTTGCTTTTTTGATTGTCCTTGGTTACAAGCAAGGAAAATTAAAAAGAATAGGCCACCAAATAACTTTAATGCT
>CAYXQH010000804.1:0-2922 GCA_964467425.1 uncultured Saprospiraceae bacterium | reverse complement strand
CCGGGTTTTTCTGGGACTTTGGTACCGGTGATCCAGGAGACACAAGTATCGTAGAAGAACCAACTTTTGATTTCACTCCATTTGGATTTGGAACATATGAAATTACGTTGATTGCTCAAAAAGGAACCAATTGTGCGGATACGGCTACTTTTTCATTGACAATATCTGGTGTTGTCGCTGATTTTGCTATCCCTGATACGGTTTGTACTTTCGAACCAATTGATTTCATGGATAATTCTACTTCAGAAATCAATGGTGTGATTGACACTTGGGAATGGGATTTTGGTGACGGTACTACGTCGTCTTTAGAAGACCCTACTCATGATTATGGTACAGCAGGAGATTACACCATTCGTTTAATTGTCTCTTCAAATGTAGGTTGTAGTGATACTTTAGAGCAAATGGTTCATGTCAGAGAACATCCTGGCGCAGGTATTATGCCAATGATGGGCTGTATAGGTCTTGATGTGACTTTCACGAATACTAGTGCTTCTGATGCAGAAGGTTTCCATTGGGATTTTGGTACTGGTTTCCCTGCTGATACAAGTGATTTATTCGAACCTTCTTTTACTTTCCCTGATTTTGGAATGTATACAGTAACATTAATCACACAACCGAATACTTTCTGTGCAGATACTGTAATGTATGACATTTTAATTTCTAATGCAGTAGCCGATTTTATTACGCCAGACACAACATGTACAAACGTACTAATTGATTTTGAGGATATTTCTACTGTCGAAAACGGAGAAATATTTAGCTGGGAATGGGATTTTGGTGATGGTTCATTCTCTACCGAATCAGACCCGTCACATGGTTATACGAGTGAAGGTGATTTCACAGTAACTTTAATCGTTATTTCAACAATTGGGTGTGCTGATACAATTTCTAAAACAATTCACATTGAAGATGCTCCTCAAGCTTTAATTGGACCAACCGATTTTTGTTCAGGGCTAACAATAGACTTTATTAATGCAAGTGAATCAGGTGCAACAGGTTTCTTTTGGGATTTTGGTACTGGGTCTGTTGCTGATACGAGTATTCTCGAAAACCCTACATTCACCTACGACTCATTTGGTGGCTATACTGTAACGTTAATTACGCAAAAAGGTACTGTCTGTGAAACAAGTATTGATGTTGACATTATTATTTCTGATTTGACTGCTGCCATCTCTGCACCTGATACAACATGTGTTGGAAACGAAATCGATTTTATGGATTTTTCCGTTACAGCATCTGGAACTACTATAACTGAATGGGATTGGAATTTTGGAGACTTATTCACATCTGGCCTTCAAAATCCAAATCACTCGTACAGTGATGCAGGAGATTATACAATAGAGTTTGTTGTTACTTCAGACGTAGGTTGTACAGACACACTATTTCATGACATTAATGTTCAAGTGCTTCCAATCGCTAATGCTGGGTTAGATACCGCAGTTTGTTTAAGTGATCCAAGTTTGATGTTAGATGGGATAATTGAAAACGCAACTTCAGGAATTTGGTCTTCTACCGGTGCAGGAACTTTTTCTCCATCTGAAACAGATTTAGATGCAACTTACTTTCCTTCTTTGGACGAACTCGTTGCTGGATCAACACAACTAATATTAACAACTGTTGGAAATGGGTTTTGTGAAGCACAAATGGATACGATTACAGTCAATTACCTTGGAGACCCAGAAGTTAATGCTGGTCCTGATATTAATGTCTGTGATGATGCAACTTCAGTTGATTTATTAGCCACGATTGGTTTCGGAACGAATATCGTTTGGACAACAGAAGGAGATGGAACTTTTGATGATGATGAATCATTGTCTACCACTTATGATTTTGGTCCTCTTGATATAGCTTCTGGTGAAATCACAATATTCATCAATACATTTAATTTTTCAGGATGTATGGATGACGCAGATACCTTAGTTATTTTCTTAAATGAACCTCCTACAATTGACATGTTTAATGATACGATCATTTGTTCTGGATTTCCTCTTCTTTTAGAATCTAACTCAAGTACAGGAAACGCAAATTGGGGAACATCTGGTGACGGAATCTTTGATCCTGTAATGGGTGAAACTACAACATATATACATGGCCCAATGGATTTGGTAGATGGAACTTTTGAAATTTATATTGAAAGTGCTGATAATGGAGGATGTCCTGCCGTATTTGACACATTATCTGTTACTGTTATTCCAAGCCCTACCCAAGCATTCACCGCTACCGAAGTTTGCTTTGGGTTACCAACAGAATTTGAAAACATGTCTACAAGTGTTGATCCAATAGATGAATTCCTTTGGATTTTTGAATCAAGTGAAACTTCTACGGATGAAAATCCTTCACATACATTTACTTTTCCTGGAGTTCATAATGTACAACTTATTTTAACTTCTGAAAATGGATGTATGGATACATTAACTCAAGAAGTACTTTCTCATTTTATTCCAGAGCCTAATTTTGATGTTCCAACACCTTGCTTAAATGGTGGAACGCAATTTATAGATTCAACTTTTGTTGGAAATTCAATGGCTGTTTCTTGGAATTGGGATTTTGGAGATGGATCACCTAATGATACAACTCAAAACCCGATACACCAGTACAATGCTCCAGGAACTTATGAAATAACATTATCTGTTACTTCAGAATTTGGATGTTCAAACGATACAATTATACCGCTTATAATTAACCTTGGCCCTACTGCCGACTTTAGTGTTAACCCTGCAAGTACAAATCCTTTTGTTGATATCACTTTTACGGATGAATCTACTGAAGATGGAGCACCTATTATATCTTGGGATTGGGATTTTGATGATGGAGATAGTTCTGATACTCAAAATACAAGTCATCAATACGATACAGAAGGTGAATATAATGTTCAACTTATTATTGTAGATGAACTGGGTTGCTCTGATACTGCTATACAAA
>CAYXQH010000803.1:0-2927 GCA_964467425.1 uncultured Saprospiraceae bacterium | reverse complement strand
TGCCTAAGAAAAAACGTCTTAAGAATTTTCCGTTTTGAAGCATTTCATAAGCATGAAAAGCATTTGTGGATTCATCCCATCGATATAGTGCTCCATAATCTAAATGCAAAAAGAGTGGAAAGTAGATGACCACACCAAAGAGTATGAACAGGATGATTTTTTCTGTTTGTTTCAAAGGCTTTGAAATTATTATACGAATATTCTAAAAATAAAATGTAATTTCGAAAATACTCAAGCTTTAAATATATTTCAGCAAAAAACCAACAAACTATGAACCGCTGGAGTCGCATAAGTGTGGTCATTGGAATTCTGGCAATTTTTATTGTTTCGGCACTTCATTCTAAATGGGGACAAACAGGAAGTGAAGCTACCATAAGCTGGGATGTAGCAGGATACTATATGTATTTACCTGCTGGATTAATTTACAATGATTTTGAAGAGTTAGCTTTTAAGGATAGTATTATGCAAAAGTACAAACCGAGTAGCAGTTTTTATCAAGCTTTTCAAGTCGAAAATGGAAACTGGTTGCTGCAATATCCATCGGGTTTGTCGGTCATGTATGTTCCGGGGTTTTTAATAGGTCATTTGGGAGCAAAGTTAGGAGGTTATGCTCAAGATGGATTTTCAATACCCTACCAAATTGGAATATGGTTATGGAGTTTGCTCGTCTCCTTTATAGGCTTAATATTGTTGAGGAAATTATTGCTGTTTTATTTTTCAGACAAGACAGTTGCTGTGACGCTGTTAGCGTTGGTTTTAGCGACAAACTATTTCAACTATACTGCGATTGACGGTGCTTTGGCTCATAATTATGAGTTTACACTTTATGCAGCTCTTCTTTTATTTACAAGAAAATGGTATTTAAAACCAAGCTATAAATTAAGCATCATTATTGGTTTGCTCGTTGGACTTGCTGCTCTTGCTCGCCCAACTGATATTGTAATTGCTATTGTTCCTTTGGCTTGGGGCTTAACTTCTTTAAGATCTATAAAAAGTACTTTCCAGTTTTTAATTGCCCAATTTCCTAAATTAATCGTTGCCGGGGTAGTGACTTTATTGATCGGTAGTATTCAGTTATTGTATTGGAAACTATATAGTGGAGAATGGATCGTATACACGTATCGGGATTATGGTTTTTCCTGGCGCGGACAACATCTGATAGATTGTTTTTTTAGTTTTAAAAAGGGTTGGTTGATCTATACTCCTGTGATGAGTTTTGCATTGATTGGGTTTTATTATCTGTATAAAAAATGGGAAAAGCTGTTTTGGTTTTCTTTTCTGTTTTTTATAGTCAATACCTATATAATTTTTAGTTGGGATATATGGTGGTATGGTGGCAGTTTTGGACAGCGAGCGATGGTAGAATCGTATGCTATTTTAGCATTGCCTTTTGCAGCATTTTTTGAAATGGGGCTGAAATCATTTTTAAAATATCTAATTATACCTGCACTTATATTTTGTACCTGGCTTAATCTTTTTCAGACCTATCAAATCCATGCGGAAGGAGGCGGGATGGATCCGGAATATATGACCGAAGCCTATTATTGGCGAATTTTTGGAAACAACAATGTAAAAGATTCAGATCGAATATTAATGGATACGGATGAAGATTTTTTAGGAGAAAGAAAAAATGTAAAAAAAATATTTGAGGAAGACTTTGAGTCTTTTAAGGACACGACCAATGTACGAGTCTGGTGGGCATATAATAGTAAAATGGGTGTTTATTTAAACTTTGATTATCAAAAATCTCCTGTAATGGAGATCAGTAAAGATAAAATAGAAGGAGACTGGTTGCGTGTAAATGGGCACTTTTATATGGAATGGAAAGAATGGGATGTCTGGCAAATGCATCAATTAAAAATTGCCTTTTATGACGACCAAAATAAGGTGGTAAAAGAACGGTTTATTCGACTTCCAAGAATGTTGCCAGAGGATGAATGGACGCCATTATGGATGGATGTAAGTGTGCCCGATCAGTCTTTTGAAACGTTTAAATTCTGGATGGAAAACCCTGGAGGAAGAAAATATATTGTAGCGGATGATTTTTTTGTTGAAAGCTTTGATGAGTAGACTGTAGGAGAAAAAATTATGATAGATATCAATAGCATTGCAAATAATCTCAATATCTTTGCCCTTCAATGAAAAAATTATCCATCATTATACCTGCTTTTAACGAGGCAAAAACCATTCACCTGATCTTGAATAAAGTGAAGGCAGTGCAGTTAATAGGGGATTTGGAAAAAGAAATTATCATCGTCAATGATTATTCTACTGATGGAACCGTAGAGGCTATAAAAACCTACCAAACAGCTAATCCGGATTTAAATATTCAATTATTCAATCACGAAAAAAATCAAGGTAAAGGTGCAGCATTGCATACTGGTATTGAAAAAGCAACCGGAGATTTCCTAATAATTCAGGATGCAGATTTAGAATACGATCCGGAGGAGTATAATTTGCTGCTTCGTCCAATACTGGAAGATCAGGCAGATGTGGTCTATGGGTCAAGATTTGTAGGCGGAAAGCCACATCGGATTTTGTTTTATTGGCATTCGATCGGGAATCGCTGGCTAACAAATCTGTCCAATATGTTTACGGATTTGAATCTTACCGATATGGAGACCTGTTATAAGTTATTCCGGACGAATATTATCAAAGGATTAAGTCTGAAAGAAAAACGTTTTGGATTTGAACCTGAAGTAACCGCAAAGATGTCGAGGGTGAAAAATGTTCGAATTTATGAAGTTGGGATTTCTTACTATGGTCGTACCTATGAAGAAGGGAAAAAAATTGGTTGGCGTGATGGTTGGCGTGCGATCTGGTGTATTTTAAAATATAACCTTTGGGCGAAGAACTAGATGGGTTATATAAGCTATATAGTTAGTTAGGTTATATGGAATATTAGAAAAAATAGCCATTGAAATTTT
>CAYXQH010000802.1:0-2931 GCA_964467425.1 uncultured Saprospiraceae bacterium | reverse complement strand
AAAAGATGCCTATGAAAAAATCAGTCCTTTCCTGGAAGCTATTGCCGCTAAAGATAAAAATGGTCAGGCATGTTGTGCTTTCATCGGTTCGGATGGAGCTGGACATTTTGTAAAGATGGTGCATAATGGAATTGAATATGCCGAAATGCAATTGATAGCAGAAGCTTATGGTCTTTTGAGATTTGGAGGTGGACATAGTCCTGCAGCTATTGCTTCTATTTTTGAAACGTGGATTTCAGAAGGTTATGGTTCCTATCTTTTAGAAATTACTGTAGATATTTTAAAAAGAAAAGAAGAAGAACACTGGATTATCGATAAAATTTTGGATAAGGCTGGAAACAAAGGAACTGGAAGTTGGACAACGATAGCAGCTGCGGAGTTAGGCGTACCAATTACTATGATAACCGCTGCACTTTTTGCCCGTTATACTTCCTCCTTTAAAAAAGAGAGAACAGAGAATAACGAGCTATTTAACTTTCCTTCAAAGAATAACTCTTTTGAAATTAATACAGCGCAGTTAAAAGAGGCTTATCAATTAGCTCGGATTATTAATCATCATCAAGGCTTTCAAATGATCCAAACCGCTTCGGAATCTTTTGACTGGCAATTAGATTTGAGTACCATCGCAAGGATATGGACCAATGGCTGTATTATTCGCTCCAAGTTGATGGAGCAATTAGTTGAACCTTTAAAGTCCGAAATTCATATTTTAAATCTATCCGTTTTCAGATCATTTATAGAAAGCCATAAAAATGAATTAGGAGCTATTGCAAAAACAGGTATTGAATTGCATCAATCAATTCCATGCTTTACGGCAGCCTTCAATTATTTAGTCGCCTATTCATCAAAACAATCGACCGCAAATATAATCCAGGCTCAACGTGATTACTTTGGTGCACATACCTATCAAAGGACGGATGACCCTTCTGGAAAATTTTATCATACCAACTGGAAACAAAATGATTGACTTTCAACTTTTAATGGCAGTAATTATAGGAATAGGATTATTGCTTACCTTAATTTTATTACTGCGACTTCAAGCTTTTATATCTCTATTAATTTCTAGTATAGTCGTGGGACTTCTGGCAGGCATGCCGCCTTTGGAATTGATAGATGCGATTAAAGCTGGAATGGGGAATACCTTAGGTTTTGTAGCTACTGTTGTAGGACTTGGTGCTATGTTTGGCGCTATTCTCGAACACTCAGGAGGAGCACAGGCTATTGCTCAAAAGATGGTTCAAAAATTTGGAGAATCGAATGCGCCTTCTGCCATGATGCTAACCGGGTTTCTGGTAGCTATTCCGGTTTTCTTTGATGTTGCTTTTATCATTTTAATCCCAGTCATCTATGCGATGCAGCGCCGAACTGGAAAGTCGCTTTTGCTATATGCTATTCCTTTAGCCGCCGGTTTGGTTATCACGCATGCCTTCATCCCTCCCACTCCTGGACCAATTGCAGTTGCCGATAGTCTTGAGGCGGATTTAGGTTGGGTAATCCTGGCAGGCTTGATAGTCGGACTCCCTACTGCAATATTAAGTGGATTATTGTTCGGTCGGTTTATAGCTAAAAAAATTCATGTCGAAGCACCGCCACTTTTAGAAACCAATGACGAACAAAATAAAGCATTACCTAGCGCCTGGATGATTCTGGGTATCATAGGCATTCCAATTGTGCTCATCTTATTAAATACTGTTTTGGGAAGCCTGGAAGAAGGAATCGTTCCAGATTGGATATTATATACAGTTCAATTAATCGGTCATCCTTTTGTTGCTTTGATCATCGCCAATTTAGTGGCTTGGATTAGCCTTGGTATTTTAAGAGGCTATACAAGAGAGGATCTTTTTAAAATAAGTACCAAATCAATGGAACCTGCAGGAGTTATCATATTATTGACTGGAGCGGGGGGCGTTTTTAAAGAAGTTCTAATTAAAACCGGAGCAGGAGAAATGATGGCTGATTCTCTTGAAAACTTTGGAATCCCCTTGATTTTCTTTGCTTTTCTAGCTGCAGTCCTTATTCGAGTTATTCAAGGATCGGCAACCGTGGCTATGATAACAGCAGCTGGAATGACCGCTCCATTATTAGAAAATACAGGAATAGAAGGATTTAGCTTAGCACTTATTGTTATTGCCATTGCCTCTGGCGCTTCTATCTTTTCACATGTAAATGATAGTGGATTTTGGTTGGTTAGCCAATATCTGGGTATTTCTGAGAAAAACACCTTGCGATCCTGGACAATGATGACCACTGTTTTAGCCCTATCCGGCTTTATAATTTCGACTTTTCTCTTTTATTTGATTTAAAATAAAATTATTTTCACATTAGGTATTATGTTTTCCGATTAAAAGGTATTTACTATTGAATCCATTTTATTAAACTTAAAAATTAAATTATCATGGAAAATAATCTACGGAAAGAGATGCAAGCCTATTCAAACGAAAGAATTATCAATAACATCAAACAAAAGGAATTTTTTAGTAACGAATCCGTTATTGTTGCTTGTGAAATCGCTAAGCAAAGAAATTTACTAACTGATGATCAAATTGGTCAGTATGTAAAATTGAGTGATTTAAAACAAGAGGCTAAACGACTAATTGATCAAGGTTACGATCAACAAAGTGTTGAAAGCGCACTAGGTCAAAAGTATAATGTAAATGCTAATCAGGCTAAAACAGCTGTCAATAGTGGTGCTCAAGAATCTTTTAGAAATAAAAATAGTGCAGGCGCAGGTGCAGGAATCGTTACGGGTTTAATTATCGTCTTTTTTATCATTAGAATGATCTTGCGAATTGCTGCAAATAATTAATAAAAGCTCCATAAATAAAGGAAGGGTTTACTCAAAACAGGTTGAATTAATTTGATTTGCGTATATATTTAAGGAAAGTAATGATTTTAATAGCTCTTAGGGAAAAAAAATCCTTTTATTAATTA
>CAYXQH010000801.1:0-2941 GCA_964467425.1 uncultured Saprospiraceae bacterium | reverse complement strand
GGAAAGTAGATTGATTATAGTTTCGTATAATATTTGTGTAATTAATTTCTTGTCGCTTTGGTGCCTGAGCATCGCCACATTGGTTACTCCATTCTGAATCAACAGAAATATGCTCCCAAGTAATATAGTCCGCTCTCCCTGTTCCACAGGCAAGTTCTTTAGGCGTAAGCGTCATATCAAATCCAACGTCAACAGATTCTCCCGGCCCTAAATCATCAAAATATCCATCGCCATCTAAATCTTCCAGACCTACACCTGCACCATCTGGATCAACCATGAAATAGTCACTTGGAATATAATCGACCATCGTTGAATTAGTTCCTGCAATAGAATCCTGGTCTACAGCATTTCCATTTAATGTAAAGTTTGAAAAATTCTTAACCCCTCTGTATTCACCTCCCCACATAGTTACATTGCTCAGTGTTGCTATTGCTGAATTATTAGATCTTAATCCGATGAAAATGACTATATCTTTAGCAAAATCCTCCGGATCACTTGCTGTATTCGTGATTTTAACGATATGCGTCGTACTTCCACAAAGATCAATTTTAGGATTTGCCACACTCGATAGTGTCACATTAGGTGTTCCATTCGTTACCGTTATACTAGTTGAATTTGATCCACTAGGATCACATGGTGTATTTACATCTGGACCATAAAAACCGTCTATATCTGATAATAAGCTTCCTGTACCACATGCCAATAGCATGACATCATAGGTTAAAGTAAAATACTCGTCTTTTTCAAATATTGCATCTCCATCACCTGCTGTTCCTGCACTACCATCAATGTCTACAATATTAGTAGCATCGAAAGTAACGGTGACAACACCTCCTGCATCCAAAATATTTCCAGCAGCGATTGAAGTTCCGTTGATAGCAAAATTACTTAATGCCACATTTCCAGTTTCATAGTCATCTTGAAACCAAAATTGATCTATCGACCCAAAATTACCATTCGTAATATTTACTGATCGAGTCACTGTTCCGCCAACTGAGGTAGAAGAAGATGGTGCATGTGTCGGAGCACTTAAAACTATATTTGCATAAGTGATGTCATAAATTACATCTTGAGCCTGTCCTCCGTTATTAGTATACGTTACCTCCGTGGCACCTTCATAAACATGAGCTACATCATCAAAAGAACCTGAGGCAATCTTATGAGTTCTAGCTGCACAGGATGCTTGTCGAGGAAACGTTATCTCAACTGTTTCATTTGCTGCTAAAGCTCCAATGGTAAAAGTAACTAGATTATCTCCAGTGGAAGATGCTTCGGTAACAGTGGAAGAACCACTTGTTGTATAAACTAAGCCTCCAGCTAGATATTCAATCCCAGTACCCAATTGAACTTGGATGCTTGCGTTTGATAGAGCAGTTCCTCCATTCGTAAATTCGAATGTTGCTGTTGTGTTACTGTAAAGTACTTGTAAATCTGTTCCTGATGAAGTGCCCCATGAAATGGATTGGGCGTTTAATAAAGAACAAAAAAAGATGGATAGTACAGTCGTTAGACTATAGATGTGTAATTGCATTTTTGTGTTATTATAACTAAGTAATAAAGTGAAATATATCGTCTGATAAAAAGGAGGGAATTGAAAACAGTATTAAGAGAGGTAAAAATTGTGCCAAACAGATAGGTGTCTCATGAGATAAACACCATTTTTAACGTTTATAGCGATGGATAGACTATATAATCGAGTGAGTTTGTAGATTAGAATGAGTGTAGCACTATTGGATTAGTTTTTTCAAAAAAATCAAACATTTCAATGCTTAACAATATAAATTCGTATTTAGGAGATTATCAACTTATTTAAGTTAATAGTTTTGAGCCTTTCAAGCTATAAATTTTATAAAGTGACAAAAAAGTAGATTACTTAAGGGCCTTTTTAATTAATCCGAGCATCTTATTTGCTTTTGAGGGTTCACACCATCGAAGGATAATAACTAAATCTTCCTCTGGTTCAATGATGATATAATTTCCACCAAAACCAGCAGCATAAAAACCATTTTTGCTTAACTCACTCATTCTATTTTTTGCATCTGTTTTATTTAACCACCACATATATCCATAGGAATCATTTGCTTCAGAAGGCTTAGTCGCTTCGACTAACCATTCTGAGCTGAGTAGCTGCTGCCCATTCCAATTACCATTATTCATACATAAAAGACCAAAGCGTGCATGATCTTCTGTACTAATAAATAGTCCTCCACCTGAATGACCACCACCACTTACTGATTGCATTTTTATTCCATCTACATTAGTCCAGGAGTTATCATAGCCATACCATCGCCAGGTGGTAGAAGCGCCAATCGGGTCCATGATCTTTTCTTTTAAAACCTGTGGCAAAGGTTTTCTCCATACTTGTAATAAA
Organism: uncultured Saprospiraceae bacterium; assembly: GCA_964467425.1. Taxonomy (GTDB): domain Bacteria; phylum Bacteroidota; class Bacteroidia; order Chitinophagales; family Saprospiraceae; genus JAHDHW01. The sequence goes on along the minus strand of CAYXQH010000801.1, from coordinate 570 downwards.
CTATAAGCTAAAAGATTCACGCGCACATCATTGTATTCCATTTTTGTTCCAGGCTCCGCCACACTTGATTTCCGCCAGGTATGCACATCTCCTTTGCCTGGAGGTCGGTCATGCCAATCATAACCTCCCCAAAGTTGACCAGACCAGGAGGAAGATTGGTTTAATAAATGCTCCCAGTTTATTTTTTCGTTATGGCTACCATCAAAATGATGATCCCATACATAAGTTCCAACCTTATCCTTTACAGAACTGATAAGACCTTGGTCTATTGCCAGTCCTGCTACAGTAGAGAGGTAGCTTTTTGTTACACTAAAAGTCATGTCTACTCTTTTCGTATCTCCCCACTTTGCAATACAATATCCATTTTTTAATATCATACCAGCTGGACCTCCTCTTCGTTTTGTTGGTCCCAAAATTTCATGATAAGGTTCTCGTTCAAAGCCTTTTAATATAGCGCGTCTCAAATCTTTAGGTCCGCTATATTCATTATGTTTTATTGAATCTATTGCTTGGGCAAGTTTCTTTGCATCTATCTCGAAATCTTTTGGGGATCGTTCTTCCCAGTTATCT
>CAYXQH010000800.1:0-2951 GCA_964467425.1 uncultured Saprospiraceae bacterium | reverse complement strand
CCACCGCCATTTAAAAATTGTTTTAATAAAAACTGCTCTTGCCTATTTAAGGTTTGTTGATTGCTGGATTCTCTTCCTAAAAACCAGTTTATACCAAAATAATGTTTAAGATTAATCTTTTTATCAATGACTGCTTCATTAGTTGCACCGTCAAAGGCTAGACCTGCTGCTTGCATGGAAGAAGCGTGTTCAGCTACGTAATCATAATTATTCATTTTATCGATATACAGCCGACGGGTATTTCCTAGTGGAGCGTAACGAGGCAGTTTTTCTTTTTGCATAATGGCGAGTGAACGATCCAAACGATCAAAACCATCAACAATTAAATATTCGACGGACTGATTCGAGAAGAGTGGCGTTCGTGCTGCAATGATCGTTGTCGGAAAAGATTCTCCTCCTTCGTTGGTGGCACTAACCCGGAAGTAATATATAGTTCCGGGAAGCAGGTTTTCAAAAACCATTTCATTTTTCTTTACCGGAATTCCTGCAGCAAAGGCTTTGCCATGACGGCTAATGTAAACCTTATACCCATCCGCTTGGTCCCCGAAGATCCCACCAGATTTTGGCTTTTTCCATTGTAGTTTTATTTTTCCATTGCCCTTGTTTTGAGCAATAAGATGACTGGGCGGTTCCGGTAAAAATATAGCGTCCTTTTTGTTCTGCCTTGCAAAATATTTAGCAATGCCTTTATAGGTTGCTCTGGCAACAAGGTCTCTAAACTGTGGATCACTCAGTGCATTTGCATCTTTTTTATTATCATGAAAACCAATCTCCAATAAAACACCAGGCATGGTTCTTAAGCCACGAAGCTCCCCAAAATCAGCTGCCTTTTGACCTCGGTTTTTCCAATTAGCATCATATCCTTTTCTGATATCATTGATGATTTGATTATGGATAGATTTCTGTAAAGTACGACTACCTATCCGCCGACGATAGCGATGCACAAAAGTTTCTGTACCAGTAGCACCACTTGCATTACTATGCCAGGAAAGATAAATTGCATTTCTTTTTTCAGCATTCGTTCCTTTAGCTAATTCCCATTCTGCATACTTTGGTCGAATGCTAATGTCGCCATCACAATTGGGGTAGCCTTGAAATTTTGCATAATGTCTGGCACCCTCTTCAAAACGTGGCTCTCCACTTTTTTTACCATGATAGCAATCGCCTTCTGAACCTATCCCGCCGCCAAATCGGACCGCATCAGCTATGACTGCTTGTCGCTGTTCATTAGATGCATTACTAAGGATAACTTTTCCCTCTTGCCCCTTTTCAAAATAAAACTGACCAAGATATACCCAGGTATTTCCATGGATTTCCTGATTGATGCTAATGTGTGATTCACCACCAGCATGGAGAATTCGATATTGGGTGTCAACCGAACGATTGATACCACTTTGATAATGAACAGATACCCAATACATTCCGCTTTCAGGAATCGAAGGTGTAAAAATAGCGGCTGCTGTTTCTTTCTTTTTAGAGATGGCAAAACGATATGTTTTGTTTTTACGACCCTTAGTACTACTGGTAGCCCAATGCCCTTCTTCTCTGTAGGCAGGAGCTCCCTGATCATTGTCCACAATGACCTCGTTCGTATTCATATCACGCTCTCGGACCGTCCAGACATTGGCACCTGCATTATAAAGGTATTTTAAAAGATGATAGTTGATAGCTTCGATATTCGAAAAGTCTTCCACTAAGCCATGTGTGTTATGACGTTGTGTCTTGAATGATTTGAAACGACTATCGTAAATCCACCCATGCCCGGCGCTAAGCCAAATTGTTTTATTGTCTAATTGTCCCTTCGGTTGGACGTCGCTATATCGATCAATAAATGTTTTTCCTTTTTTAGCAAGACTTGGATCATTATTGATGGAAATCGGTGCGACAGCAATCGGATTTTCAGAAAGAAAATCAGAAAGCTCCATGAAGTTTCCACCTTCGTTTTTTGCTTTTATAAGAATACTTTTAAAAGTAAAAGCTGAAAGATCAGCAATGAAATGTTCGACTATCTCATCTAAGATATGCTCCTCTAATTCTTTATATAAAAAATCGAAGGAAAGCTCGAGGAAGACGTGTAACTCCTCTTCTTGAATTTTTGCATCGTATAAGGCTGCATCTTTTGGAAGTGTGCTCGAACCAAACTCATTCGTTTCTTTCAACTCTTCAACAATGAATTCGAGTTTTGATTTTAAATCAACTTGAGCGTATGGAGCATAACATAACAGGCAGAAGGCGAGTACTGAAATCGATCTCTTCATGATAGCTTTTGACGGTTCTTTTGAAAAATGAATAACAAAAAGAGTAAAGCTATTTCTTGTAGGCTATGATTTTTTATGAGATGAATGAAAGATTTCGAATTGAATTGACGATTTTTAAACTGTTCTTTTAGATCTTTTATTTTAAGGAATATGTTAAGATTTTAAAAAAAGAAGAGAAGTTTGGTTTGTTGTATTCCTTTTCTAATAAAATGGTATAGATCGTATAAAGTTCTTTTCTTTTTTTATCTTCATTCTCTGTATGGTGAGCAAAATATATTGTTTTTAGTGACGAGATCTTGTTTTTATTAAGTGACGGAAAAAAATTCAATGAAGATTTATCTTTATCAGGTTTTACTATTTGTGGGGGCTTTGGTTTTTGTATCGGTTGAAAAAGGATATGGACAACACGATGTAGATCGAGTAAAAATGGAGGAATCCTTTAATCAGGCAAAAAGCTTTTTAATTTCTTTTAAGAATGATAGTGCTTATATTATTCTTGAAAAATTAGAAGAAAAGTTAAGGCTTGTAAAAGAAGAAGAAACCCCTTTTGGTCTTCGGGTAAAATTTCATTTAGCAGAATCATTAGAGAAAGATCATAAAGATGATATAGCGCTTAAGAAATTATTAGAAGTAAAAAAAATCAGTCTGGAAAAAGAAGTGTGGGATGTATATGGAAACGCCTGTATAATCCTC
>CAYXQH010000799.1:0-2955 GCA_964467425.1 uncultured Saprospiraceae bacterium | reverse complement strand
ACTTATCTTTCGAAGATGGTCTTCAAGGTGCTGAAGTAGGTATGAATGCGAATGACCTTGTCGGTTGCTACAGTCTTTCTAATCCTATTACAGTAGTTCGCTTAAGTGGAGATGACTGTAACCCTTCTGCAGGAGTTGACGTGGAATTGGACATTACTGTAAATAGTCAAACGTATGATCAGTACGAAGAAGTAACGTATACGATTACTGCAAGTAATACTGGTGACGAAGACGCAACGAATGTTGTAATTTCTGCAGGATTACCTGATGGAATGGTCTACACGGATGATGATCCAAGTGAAGGAGAGTACAACTTGTTCTTCGAAGAATGGACGCTTGATGAATTAGAGGCTGGAGAATCAGCAACTTTGGAATTAGTTCTATTTACCTTAGTTGAAGATGTGGACATTACCAACTTCGTAGAAGTGGTAGAACAAGATCAAGCAGATGCAGATTCTTCTCCAAACAACGGAAATGGTGTAACACCTCAAGAAGACGATGAGGCGGCAGTAACTATTACGCCTGCTAATCCAAATCCAACAGGAGGAACTGATGCTGATTTATCTTTATCTATTTCTGTAGATAATTCCAATTATGATCAATATGAAAATGTCACCTATACCATTACACTAACAAACGATGGTCCGGATGATGCAACTAATATTGATGTATCTGCAGGTTTACCTGATGGAATGGTTTACACAGATGATAATGCTACGCACGGTGATTACAACTTGTTTTTTGAAGAATGGAATTTAGAATTCCTTGCAAGCGGTGAGACTGCTGTACTGGAGTTAGTACTTTTCACATTAGTGGAAGATGTAGCTATCAATAATTTTGTAGAAGTTATTGCTTCTGATCAAGATGATCCTGATTCTACACCTGATAATGGTAACGGTGTTAGCCCGCAAGAGGATGATGAAGCTGCAATTGAAATCAACTTCGTAGCAAGTTTCACAGGAGGCAATGGAAGTTCTTTCCAAAGTAGCAGTAGTTCAATCACCTCTACAGATGATAGCAGAGTTTATCCAGTTCCAACAATCAATGAGTTAAATCTTGAATTAAACCTTGCAACTGAATCAATAGTTGATTTGAGAGTGATTGATATCACTGGAAGAACAATGCAGTTTGAACAAGTTAATGCTGTCAAAGGATTCAATAAATTTGAGCTAGATGTACAGGCATTACCTGAAGGAATTTATTTCTTGAATATTCTTACTTCTGAAAACAAGGTATTCACTAAACGATTCCAAAAGATAAGTAAATAGTTTTTATAATATTTTCAGAAAAATGATGTTAAAGGAGCAGGTAGAAATATCTGCTCCTTTTTTTATTACCTTTTTGTTGTGGCACTTAATAAATAGAAATTGTACCTTGCAAGTATAAAATAAGGCATCCCAAAATGCATGATATAGAACCACATTTTAAATGGCGAGATAGATATATTGCTTCGGAAGATGAACGCTCTCCGTTCCACGGTCGTGTCTATGATGAATTTCGATACACACAGAAAGTCTATAATTATTTCATTCATCCACAATGGGACGAATTTGGTTCCCAAACCCTTTACACTAAAATCCTTTTTGTTGATTATGAGGAAGGTTATGCTATTTTTGAATTTATAGGTGAATGGAATGATTGTTTGCATAATGATGTTAGTTTTTTAAAAAGAGACATTATAGATGCCATGATTCCACAGGGGATCAATAAATATATATTGCTGTGTGAAAACGTTCTTAATTTCCATGGCTCTGACAATTGTTATTACGAAGAGTGGTATGACGATATAAAAGAAGAACAAGGTTGGATTGTATTTCTTAATACGCTCGAACATGTCGAAGCTGAACTTAAAGAAACGCAAATTCAATACTACGTTAATTTTGGTGCGCTTTTTAATAATATCAATTGGCGTCCTCAAAAACCTAAGCTTCTATTTAATGCTGTTGAGGCACTCCTTCAAGGCGATGTCAAACGGCTCGTGTAAAATACTTACCGATTAAAAAATTAATTCTTATTCATGCATAAATCTGGATTCGTAAATATTATTGGCCGACCAAATGTTGGTAAATCAACTCTAATGAATGCACTTGTTGGAGAACGGATGTCGATCATCACTAACAAACCTCAAACGACCAGACATCGAATAATAGGAATCGTCAGCGATGAGGATTATCAAGTCGTGTTTTCTGATACGCCAGGTATCATTCGCGATCCATCTTATAAAATGCATGAAGCGATGAATCGTTTTGTGAATACTACTTTTGAAGATGCTGATATTATGCTTTTTGTTACGGAGTCGGATGAAGATTATACGGACGATGATCCTATTATTTTTAAATTAAACAAAATCAATGTTCCGCTTTTTCTAGTTATTAATAAAACAGACAAAACACCTCCAGAACGAGTTGCTGAATTGATTACAATCTGGAATAAACGTGTCCCGTTTACAGAAACGATTCCTACCTCTGCATTAAACAAAACGAATACTGAAAAGCTTTTCGATTTAATTTTAAAAAATATACCAGAAGGGCCTGTTTATTATCCAAAGGATCAACTAACGGATAAACCAGAGCGATTCTTTGTAAGTGAAATTATCCGAGAAAAAATACTTTTATTGTACAAACAGGAAGTCCCCTACTCTTGCGAAGTTTTAATTGAATCCTTTAAAGAAACAGAAACTAATCGAGGTGAACCGATGGTCAGAATAAGTGCTTTAATCTATGTCGCCCGGAAAACTCAAAAAGCGATCATCATTGGAAAAGCAGGCAGCGCCATTAAAAAACTTGGAACAGAAGCTCGTAAATCCATAGAAACGTTTTTAGAGAAAAAAGTCTTCCTTGAAATGCATGTAAAATTCAAAGAAAACTGGCGGGATGATGAACGGATGTTGAAAAACTTTGGTTATTGAAAAAAGGGTGAAAGGGTGAAAGGGTGAAAGGGTGAAAGGGTGAAAGG
>CAYXQH010000798.1:0-2961 GCA_964467425.1 uncultured Saprospiraceae bacterium | reverse complement strand
GTCGATTATGACGCTGTCCAACCAACACCTTTTTTGAAACAGTTTAAAAGCGAATAGTGGCTTATGTCCTTAAACCAAAATTAAATCATAATAATACTAAAGATTTCTCATTTTTCATTATATTTGAAATTATACAAATCGAGAAAAATTCCTGTTAAATCCATTCAAATTAACATTTTGTTGAAATAATAATATCACATGACTCAGAATGAGATGAAATCTTTGTTCATTCCAATAATTAAAGAAAAAGGAAAAGAATATAAGAAAAATAAGAAAATTTATGCCAAGTTAGCGGAAGGAGGAGAGGTTATAAAGACGATGACGAGCGATGGACTTGAAACTGAAAATGTTGCCAGAAAAGGAGATTTTATTGTTGAAAATCAAACAGAAAGTAGAGAGCAATATGTTCTTACTGAAGATCTTTTTCAGGACCGTTATGTCTTTTTGAAGCAAATTGAAGAGGGCTATTCTGAGTATCAGGCTATTGGAAAAGTAATAGCTTTATCCCTTTCAACTGATTTGATTGAGGAACTTAAACTTGAAGACACATTCTACTTTATAGCTTCCTGGGGGCAAAAAATGGTCGCCAAAAAAGAAGACTTTTTAGTTTGCCCACCCGATTATTCAGAAATTTATCGGATTGCCCGTAAAGAGTTTTTTGAAACGTATGAAGTCGACTCTTAATGTCACAGATAAATTTGAACTTAATATTAGTATCCTAGTTTTTATTTGATTAATGATTGATTTCTTTATCACAGATATTGATTTTCTGCCTTGTATACAAAAGTATAACACTTCTCCTACTTTTTAATTTTCTACCTATAAATTACACTTAAAGCTAATTTAATCGGAGTCTTTTCCGCTCACTGGTATAGTTATTGCCTATCATATAATGTTAATATAATATTTGTTTAAAAATGTTATTAACCCCTCCGAAAACAAAAATAAGTTCTAACAACATTCAATAGTTTTTCATGTACTTATTTTTTGTAAAAGAGGGAAAGCCCAACATTATTTAACTGGCTGCCTCTTTTAGACGGCAAGACTGAATATTATTCAGTTTTTTGGAATTTTATATGAATAGACTTTTTACTTACCTGAATCATATCTGCGATGATAATCCATTGCTGAATCCTAGCTTAGGTAGGTCTTTTCGTTCCTTTGCCTATGGATTAAGTATCCTTTCTTTCCTTAGTATTAGCAATTTCTTAGACTTTGGGACACTTTATAGTTTTTTCTTGTCACCTAATTCTGCTCCATCAGAAACGCTTGAGTTAGAATTAAACAATGAGATTTCAGAATCCTTGTTTTATGCAAGCTATAATGAAAATCCTTTTGAAAGCTTCTCTTCTGATTTCTTTGCATGTCAAATAATAACAAATTCTGTAACACATCCTTCTTGCGCACTTTGTTCAGATGGAGCGATTGATATTACTATAAATGTGACTCCTCCATATACTATTTTATGGTCAAATAGTGCAACGACAGAGGATATCTCTGGTTTGCCTGGTGGAGTTTATTCTGTTACAGTCTCTCAAACTTTGGGAGTATGTACAGTTTCACAAAATTATGAACTGAAAGGAGCATCCGTTGAAATTTGTAATAACGGATTGGATGATGATGGAGATTTTCTGGTTGATTGTGATGATCCGGACTGTAGCTTTGATTTAATAGTTGATACTATAAACATATCATGCAATGGTATGACAGATGGTGAAATAAATCTCACAGTATCTGGAGGAGTTGCCCCTTATGTTTTTAAATGGTCAAACAGTGAAGGTACAGAAGATATTAATGGATTAGCAGCTGGAAATTATGATGTTGAAGTTACTGATGCGAATGGATGTCAGAGTGTTGCTTCAGCGACGATTACAGAACCTGATGTTATTAGTGCAGTTCCAGATGCAGGAGAAGTAAGTTGTAATGGAGGTGATGACGGAAAAATTAATTTAAACCCTACGGGCGGTACACCTCCCTATGGTTTTGAATGGTCAAACTCCGAAACGACAGAAAATATTCAAGATTTAGTTGAAGGAACCTATAGTGTTACCATCACGGATGATAATAATTGTTCCGAAGAAATAAGTGTCAATATAAAGGAGCCTGATCCTATAGAGTTAGATTCGATAGTAACAAATGTTTCTTGTTTCGGAGGAGCTAATGGAACTACAAAAATTTCAGTTAGCGGTGGTACAAGCCCCTATTCATACTTATGGGGGGGGAATGAAACGTCAGGGGATCTCTCTGATTTAGCAGCAGGTACTTATTCCGTTACAGTAACAGATGATAATGATTGTACAGAAACATTAGATGTAATTGTTTCTCAACCATTAGCTGAATTAACTTTAAATGCTGATTTAAAAGATGTTAGTTGTACAGGTGGAAATGATGGAGAAATAGATCTTACGGTTAGTGGTGGAACTGCACCTTACTCTTTCTCTTGGCTAATAGGACAAACAACGGAAGATTTAACTGGTTTGGTATTAGGAACGTATGATGTAACTGTTTCCGATGATAATGATTGTACCGTTACAGGATCGTATGTTCTTACTCAACCTGCGACTGCTTTAAGTGCAAGTGGAGTTGGAACGGCTGTAAACTGTAGTGGCGGCAATGATGGCTCGATTGATTTAACAGTTAATGGTGGAACAGCGCCTTATACATATGCCTGGGACAATGGAGCTGGTACGAGTGAAGACCCAACGGGCTTGACTCAAGGAACCTATAATGTAACAGTTACGGATAATAATTTATGTACAACGACAGCGAGTGTAGTCGTATCCGAACCTGCGACTGCTTTAAGTGCAAGTGGAGTTGGAACGGATGTGAATTGTAATGCTGGCAATGATGGCTCGATTGACCTAACGGTAAATGGCGGAACAGCGCCTTATACTTTCGCCTGGGACAATGGAGCAGGTACGAGTGAAGACCCAACGGGCTTGACTCAAGGAACCTATAATG
>CAYXQH010000797.1:0-2963 GCA_964467425.1 uncultured Saprospiraceae bacterium | reverse complement strand
TTTTTAACAGCGCTTTGAAGATCTTCAATATCGATTGGTTTTAAAAGATAATCAACAACTGTATGTCTGAAAGCCTCCAAAGCATATTCGCTATGAGCTGTTGTGAAAATCACAGAAAAATCGAGGTTGTCTTTGTAATGATCTAATAAGGCGAAACCACTTTTGACAGGCATGTGAATATCTAAAAAAACTAATTTAGGCTTGAAGGAATCAATCTTTTCTATGCCTTCATTTACCGAACCCGCTTGACCTATCACCTCAACTTCAGGACAATACTCCGTGCACAAACGACTTAATACGTTTCGGCTTTTGGGTTCGTCATCGATGATCAGACAGGTCATGTTGCGTAAAGTTTTTTAACTGATAATGGAAAGCACTTCATTGACGATTTGTTGGCCGTCGGATGATTTTAAAACTGTTTCTTCAATTTGTACCATATCAAGACAGCTTTCCTCCGGATTGAAACGCTCTAAAAAAGAAGAAATTAAAACAGGAATCATATTAAATAAGCGTCGGCCTTTGTGCAAAAAATATTGCTTTTCAATAATATTGTATTCTACAAAATAAAAGTGGTTCTCTTCATTAATAATTCGACAATCCAAAATTAACGGAGATTGCAATAAGGCTTCATTTTGATTGCCATAAAAATCTTTATCAAAAAATGGATAAGTCAGTTGCCGATAGTTTAATTTGTTTTCTTTAAAAGTCATTGTCAACTCCTCTAGTTTGGAGTAGATAATCTGAGAGGGTAGTTTTTCAAAATTTAATTCCTCATACGGATGCCAGGAGTTTTTACCTGGGTCATAAAAATCCATCCCTCCAACACGAAGCTTATAATCAAATTTTTTATAACCAGGTACAACATAGCCAGGGTAATAATACTTTAGATTGCTATTCATACCAAATTCAACCTCTTTTAGCATGGTGTAAATTCCAAGGCTGTATTTTTGGTAAAGCGGATCGAATAAGCCCATAATACTAGCCATGCTATTTTCGCCCAAATCAAAATAACTTATAGCAATCAAACGATCACCATCATACACAGCAATTTCTTGTGTGTTATAAATGTTATCTTCTTCTAGTCCAAAAAGGGATTCTCTTAAGGTTCCGGGAATGTAACCTTCAAAGCGTTCTTTGTGTTTTTGATAAAGCATCTGTCGATCTCCTCCAAATGAAGGTGGACCAATTTTGACATTGAAAAGACGATCGTTCCGCTTTAAAATCTTCCGCATGCTTTTTTTAAAAGCAAAATCCTCCAGATCAAGGCGCATCCAAACAGTAGAATAAACGTCATTATTGAAGCACAAAATATGGCAGGTGAAAATCATTTGTCCCATACGAAACCACCCTCTATCTAGATATTCATCTAGCTCTTCGGGGTGAATGAAAATGGGGGTATGAAGCTCTGTATACATGTGTGTGGAAATATACCACAAAAAACGCTTTTTAATGGAATCCTTTAAGGAAAAGAAGAAGTCTTTTTGAAAAAAAATGTTTTAGGGCGATGAAAGAATAGAAATTTATTGAGAAAACGAGAAGTGGGAAATTTAATGAGAGATTACCAGATCGGACAATACTCCAGGTTGATTTGTTTTTTATAAAAAACCTTTGTTGCTTCTTCGAAGGATTGGGTATAATCGGAAACGTAAAAATCATGGTCTGCTGGAGGAGAATCATTGAGAAGATTAAAAGCGGATAACTTTTTATGGATCGCATGAGCAACGACGTCTGTGGAATCGTAAACCTTGACCTTTTTTTGAAAATAAGCCTCAATGTTTTTTCGAATGAGGGGGTAATGAGTACAAGCTAAAAGTAGCGCATCAATATTTTTGAAAAGAGGGTTAGATAGATATTTTTTAATAATAGCCTCACTGATATTATCATTAAAAAATCCTTCTTCAATCATCGGAGTTAATAATGGAGTAGCGAGACTTTCTACTTTTAAGGAAGGCTTGGCTTCTAATAACTTTTGCTCATAAATGCCAGATCCTATAGTTGCTTTGGTCGCAATAATGCCCACTTTTTTATTATCATTATTAGCAACGAGCTCGACAAGTGGGTCAATAACATTTACAAATAATGCCTGGTCTTTATAAAAATCAACTAAGATATTGTAAGCTGCTGAAGAAGCGGAGTTGCAGGCAATGACAATCATTTTGCAACGCTTTTCTAAAAGGAACTTTACGATCTTAATACTGTAATAACGTATGGCATCAGCGGATTTATCGCCATAAGGAAGATGGGCGGTATCGCCAAAATAAATGATTTTCTCTTGAGGGAGGTGGCTAATAATAGCATTGGCGACCGTAAGGCCGCCAATGCCGGAGTCAAAAACTCCTATAGGTTGATTTTTTTTATGATCTTTTATCAAAGGAAAAGAACGTTTATAGCATACCTAGTTTTGCTTTTACTTTATCGGTGATGTTTGTAGATTCATCAGCATAAAGTAAAACTTGTGTATCTGCATTAAACACCATAGTCAAACCATCTTCATTTGCGACCTCTTTAATAGCAGTATCTACTTTTTCTAAAATAGGACCATACAACTCGTCTTTTTTCTCAGCGATTTTTTGCTGTATCTCTTGTTGGAATGCTACGATTTTTTTCTCTTCTGCCTGCATAGTTGCTTGAGCTTGCTCTTGCTGTAGCGGAGAAAGTTTACCCTCCTCAAAGTCAGCTTGAAATTTTTTAGCCATCGTTTGAGCATCTGCATACTTTTTTTCAAATTGCTTTTGAAGCTGTTTTTGAAGTGTCTCTAAATTAGCATCTGCTTGTTGCGTTTCAGGAAACTCAGCTAAAATCTGCATAGAAAAAACATATCCAAACTTCTGAGCCATCAAGTTAGTTGTCATAAAGGCAAAAGCTAACAACAAAAAACTTATTTTAATTAATTTCTTCATGAATGTACTTTTTAATAATAAACTGTTTAAACGTTCCTTGAGCGAATACGAAAGTATAATAAA
>CAYXQH010000796.1:0-2964 GCA_964467425.1 uncultured Saprospiraceae bacterium | reverse complement strand
ATTGCGGTAGTAGTGTATCAGGAGTTTCCTCCTTTACTACTGTCATTGTTGATGCCGTTTTCGAGTTGGCTGGAAACACTTATGAAATTTTACCGAATCCAACGAAAAATCAAGTTGATATACGCTTTGCGAATCCGATCAATAAGACTTTAATGTTCGAGGTGTTCTCTATTAACGGTCAGTTATTACAACAACACGTTTTAGCACCATTCGAACAACAAAAGACTATTTATTTATCTGAATATCCATCCGGGATTTATTTAATCAAATTAATAAGTAGTCAGCATACTTTGACCAATAAAATAATCTTACAGAAATAAATTTAAGATTTCTGTTTTATTTTAAAACCTCCTTTATCTTGCTCCGTTAAGGTAGAGGAGGTTTTGATTTATATATAATAATTTGAGAAATACTTAGAATAAATGCATTTCCTTTGCGTTTTATGGGTAATTAAGTTTTGATTAAATAATATTAACATGAAAAAATTCTTGTTCTTGAGCATTTTGTTTGTTTGCGCTAAAAGTTTAAATGCTCAATTTGGAATCAACGCTGGTATTCGCAGTAATGGAGAAACGAATTGGCAACATTTTACCGATCAGGATGATTTTCTAAAGACTGGATTTAAAGTAGGTTTGGATTATTGGTTTCGATTAAAAAAAGTCAGAGTAGAGTTTACTCCTGAACTTAACTTTAGCCAGTTTAAAACAGATTATACATCTCCGGTTGATGATCAATTTTCCTTCAAGGAAAATTTATTCGGCTTACATTTAAATACCAATATCTACCCTTTAAATTTTAAGGACGACTGTAATTGCCCGACATTTAAAAAAGATGGACAGGTGATTGAAAAAGGTTTCCACTTTATATTATCGCCGGGTGTCAATTATTTTGACTTAACCATTAATGATGATAGCTATCAAACCAATGATATTGTATTTAGCGCCGGATTAGGTGTTGGTTTAGATATTGGATTGAGCGACTACATGACTATTACACCTATGGCAATGTATCATCGGTACTTTGATGCAGAATGGGAAGATTTAGACAAGGCACTTAATTATTTCGATGATTTACCACTTAACGCTTCGACCACTACTTCCTTTAATCAACTCTTTCTTGGCCTTCGCTTTAGAATTCGTTTTGATGAAATGAATAAATACGGATATAGGTAGTAGATTGAAAGATTGAAAGATTGAAGGATTGAAGGATTGAAGGATTGAAGGATTGAAGGATTGAAGGAGGTTAAGTTTTTTTAACGTTTTAACTATCTTAATATCTTAATTTGCTTGAACAAGTCCCAGACCACTACCCCAATACAGACTGAAATATTTAGAGAATGTTTAGTTCCAAACTGAGGGACTTCAATACAGGCATCGATTACGCCCATGACTTCATTACTCACTCCTTTTACTTCGTTTCCAAAAACGAGTGCAATTTTCTCATTTGACTCCAGTCGAAAATCCTGCAACATTATACTTTGCTCAGCCTGTTCTACTGCTACAATTTTATAGCCTTCTTTTTTTAAATCCTGAACAATTTCCAAGGTCGAAGAATGATAAGACCAGTCCATAGAATTAGTGGCTCCAATCGCTGTTTTAAGAATCTCTCGATGTGGTGGTTGGGCAGTAATTCCACAGAGGTAAATTTTTTCCAAACTAAACGCATCTGCAGTCCGAAAAGCGGAACCTACATTGAGTCCTGAACGAATATTATCCAAGACTAAGACAATCGGTACTTTTTGCTGTTGCTTAAATTCATCTGGACTTACTCGGTTTAATTCTTTTAAACTTAATTTCCTCATTGCTTTTTATATAAAATTACACAGATTTGAACACTGCAAAACTCTTTTTCAATCACCCAATTATTTTCCAAATCTTCTAATGCTTCATCTGAAAAATCATTGAAGACAGTCGAGTATAAAATATATTGACTTGAAGCCATATCCTTTGTCACAAAACCTCGAACTTCCTCATTCAAATCGATATACTTTCGGCTCGTATTATTTGGAAATTCTGTACCGACTTTATTAAAATCTATATTTTGAGCATCTAAATACGATTGCATTTCAGACATCAAACCATAATAAGGTAAATGTGCCATTGTACAATCCCATCCTTGCGCAATCTTTTTGGGATAAACCCAAAAATTACCACTGAATTGAACGGCTAGTACGATCACTAAAAAAACTTTAGAATACAGTTTTGATTGGACAAACCAAACACCCACCAGTGTTGCAAACAGGATATAAAAAGGAAGCAGGTAACGATGACCAATTGGATTTTGAAAAAGCAAAAGTGCTGGCGCATAAAAGAATAATATCATAATTGGAATCACAAATAATAATCGCATTCTTCGATCACCTAAAACCTGACGGGCTCTGAAAAACAGCATCGCAAATAAAATCCAGAGTGCAATATTCCCAAAGTCAACCAGCCGAAAACCAAGGACCAGCATATTCCTAAGTATCCCATCGGCATTCGCCATTCCCCGATGGTGGCTCCATCCTTCATGTGGCGTTGACAACCACCAGCCAAATTCTAAATAATGAAATCCATAATAGGCCAATAACGTAAAGAATACAGGTACGAATACAGCAAGCACTTTAATTTTTCGATCAATTCTCCAATGTATTGCTGCTAATGATGCGATAGCAAATATGCCTCGAATATTCAACCAACCCAAAGCAATAGTTCCAATAATTATCTGCCATTTTTTGGCATATAAAATTCCATTTAGCGCAAACAAAAAGAAAAACAAAAAAGCAATATCTGGAGACACTAATGTTCCATGTCCAAGTAACACCGCATTGGTAACAACCATCAACATAACGACTACCCTTCGCTCCACTGTAAAGTAGTCTATCAATCGATACACTTGCCAAACAATACCTAACAAAAAGGGAAGCATCGCAAAATGAGATATGAAAAGTGTTTTTCCAAATACTTTCCAAACAGCAGCTAAATA
>CAYXQH010000795.1:0-2970 GCA_964467425.1 uncultured Saprospiraceae bacterium | reverse complement strand
AAACAAACAACAATGAAAATTATTAGTAGGACCATTCCTTTGTTTATCTTATCTTTCTTTTTTGTACTAGAAAATATACAGGCACAGGATTGGCCAAATCTCGAAAGATTCAGAAGTCAAAATGAATATATAGACAGTATGATAAAAGCGCAAAATCAACGGATCGTATTCATGGGTAATTCCATCACAGAAAGCTGGGGAAATGATACACTAGGGATTTTTGCTAAAAATAAATTATACATTAATAGAGGTATCAGTGGGCAGACAACGCCACAAATGCTTGTCCGTTTTCGTCCAGATGTAATCGACTTAAAACCTGCAGTGGTTGTCATCCTTGCTGGTATAAATGATATCGCTGGAAATACCGGTCCATCCTCTATCAAAATGATTATGGATAATATAAAATCTATGGCGGAAATAGCAGACGCAAATAATATTAAAGTAGTTTTAAGCTCTGTATTACCTGCTTATGACTTTCCATGGAGAAAAGGATTGGAACCTGCTCAAAAAGTAATCACCTTAAATCAACAGATCAAAGCTTTTGCCATCGAAAAAGAATTCATCTATCTCGATTATTTCAGCCCAATGGTAGATAAGCAAAATGGGCTAAAAAAAGAGTTAACCTATGATGGTGTTCATCCAAACGCCGCGGGCTACCGATTAATGGAGCCGCTCGTACAAGCTGCAATAGCGGAAGCTTTAAAAGAAAAATAAGCAGCTTAATCTTCCAAACCATGAAAAGTGAAGGGGCATTAAACACTAGTACCAATCGAATCCAATCACTTGATTTGTTACGGGGATTTGCCTTACTCGGTATTCTAATAATGAATATAATTTCCTTCTCTCATATCGGAAGTGGCTACATTAATCCAACAGTAGGTGCTGGGATACAAGGTTATAATGGTTGGGTTCATGGCTTTGGTTTTTTATTTGCCGATACACGGTTCATGAGTATTTTTTCGATTTTATTTGGGGCAGGAGTTTTATTGTTTTCAGATAATGCAGACCGAAAAAAAAGAAAGGTATGGAAGTTTCACTATCGAAGGATGGGTTTACTTTTATTTTTTGGATGTATCCACGCTTATTTAATTTGGATGGGTGATATTCTGGTAGCCTATTCGATCTGTGGATCTATTGTTTTTCTAATGCGAAAATTTAAAACCAAAACACTTCTTATTCTTTCAGCTATATTTTTCTTGATTCCAATTCTTTTTAATTTATCAACCTATTATTTTACTCCAGCGGATCAATTGCAAGAAATTTTTAGTTTTTGGATACCTACTCAGGAAAAAGTAAATGCGGAAATTTTGGCCTATCGAGGTTCCTATCTAGATCAACTGCCACTCAGAATTCAAGGCGCTATTGAATTGCAAACATTCCTATTTGTTATTGAGCAAATGTGGCGGGTATTATCTATGATGTTGCTCGGTATGGTTTTATACAGAAAAGGAATCCTCTCTGCTCAAAAGGAAAACGCTTATTACAAAAAATTAATTTTGGTTACCCTGCCAATTGGTCTTTTCATTGCTGGAACTGGTTTATATCGAGCTTATGATTTGAATTGGGATGGAGTATGGTTTATGAATATTGGACACCTGTACACTTATGTTGCTTCTCTTTTGGTTGCACTAGCCTATATTGGCATCATTATGATCTGGAGTAAAAGTTCATTTTTAAGAAGTTTTCAAAACAACTTACAAGCTGTTGGCAGATTAGCCTTTACCAATTATATTTTAAGTTCGGTTATTTGTACGTTCATCTTTTATGGCCATGGATTAGGTCTTTTTGCTACAATGGATCGATTGCAACAGTTCGGTATTGTTGTACTGGTTTGGGTTATTTTGCTGGTATTTTCTTCTATTATTACTAAACGATTCCGACAAGGTCCTCTAGAATGGCTCTGGAGAAAGTTAACTTATCTATAAGTTTGAAAAAATAATTGTCTTTAAAAATTCATAATTATCCAAATTTAAATCCTACATTTAAGAACTCCATGATCTTATCTTATTCGTTTTACACTTTTTTTAGTTCTAATTATTTAAAAAAATGCGGTAAAACTCCCCAATTTACCACCCCACTTAAACCTAAGTAATTACAGTGCTCCTACTTTCTCTACGATCCTTTTGAGCAAAAGAATATTATTTTACATACTATTTTTTAACTTAAATTACTTAGAAAATGCAAAAATTATTAGCAGAATTCTTTGGAACATTATGGTTAGTCCTGGGAGGGTGTGGAAGTGCAGTTTTGGCAGCAGGGTATCCAGAATTAGGCATCGGCTTTGTCGGTGTAGCATTTGCTTTTGGTCTTACAGTCGTTACCATGGCTTATGCAATTGGTCACATTTCAGGCTGCCACCTTAACCCCGCAGTATCTATTGGATTATGGATGGGTGGTCGCTTCGATGCTAAAGAGCTCCTACCATATATTGGTGCTCAAGTATTAGGAGCCATAGCGGGAGCTGGAATTTTATACTTGATTGCATCGGGAAAAGCAGGATTTGAAGTTGGAGGGTTTGCAGCAAATGGTTATGCGGAACACTCACCAGATGGTTATAGTATGATGTCAGCTCTTGTCACGGAAGTAGTCATGACCTTCTTCTTTTTGATGATTATTTTAGGTGCAACCCACTCAAAAGCGCCAGCAGGTTTTGCAGGCTTAGCGATTGGTTTAGGCTTAGTGCTTATTCATCTAATCAGTATTCCTGTAACGAATACATCAGTCAATCCAGCTAGAAGTACAAGTCAAGCAATTTTTGCTGATGGTGGATGGGCAATGGGACAGCTTTGGTTGTTTTGGGTAGCCCCAATTGTCGGTGCAATTTTAGCAGGACTGGTCTATAGATTTATTTCACCAGAACCTAATGATTAAATTAGAAAAATAACTTTAGAATCATTCCGAATTTTTTATATAAGTTTTAATGAATACTACTCATTCGGATATTCAAAAATTCAGATTAAAACGGTATTT
>CAYXQH010000794.1:0-2970 GCA_964467425.1 uncultured Saprospiraceae bacterium | reverse complement strand
TACATTTGGGCACATTAAAAAAGCCGAAATCATTACAAGTTTTAAGCCAAGTTTTCGCATAATGAAACCACTTACTTCATTATTATTTATATTCTTAAACGATACATTTATCGTAAAATTAAATTGATCTATAAGAGTATTCATAAATCTAAAAGAACCAATGTCGATAAGGCATCAGTAGATTTAAACACCGATATTATTAGTGAGGTAGAACAGGAAGTTTCTGAGTGGGCAGATTCAAGAGATAAAGAAATCGAAAGCCTTAGGACGATGGAGCAGTATCGTCGGGAATTTATGGGCGATATTTCTCATGAACTTAAAACACCTATTTTTAGCGTACAAGGTTATTTGCACACCCTTATTGATGGCGCACTTTACGATGAAAAAATAAACAAAGATTATTTAAGGAGAGCAGCTAATAATGTTGATCGACTTCAAACGATTGTGGAAGACCTTGAATCCATTTCTCGCTTAGAGTCTGGAGAATTAATGTTGGATATCAGAAACTTCGAAATTAAAACATTAACGGAGGATGTATTTGAAGAATTAGAAATGTTTGGAAAAAAGAATAACATCAGCTTGTTTTTTAAAGAAGGTGCTTCGAATTCTTATCAAGTCAAAGGAGATCGAGATAGCATTCGTCAAGTTTTAGTCAACTTAATTGCCAACTCTATAAAATATGGTAAAGATGGCGGGCACACTAAGGTTTCTTTTTATGATATGGATAACTTTATTTTAGTAGAGATTGCTGATAATGGCATTGGGATAGGAGAGGAACACTTAAGGCATTTATTTGATCGATTCTATAGAGTAGATAAAAGTCGCTCTCGAGTGCAGGGAGGATCTGGACTGGGACTTTCTATCGTCAAACACATCATCGTTGCACATAAGCAAACCATCAATGTTCGAAGTACAGAAAACGAAGGCTCCACCTTTGGATTTACCTTAGAAAAAGCGAATTAAGATATTCATCCTTAAAAAGTTCAAGTTTAAAATTCAAAATAATTTATTTGTATACTTATTTTGACACTTGAGTTTGATCTTTATAAATCCACTTGATTTTTCGCTTCCATTTCACCACCTTTGCACTTTCCTAAAAAAATAATTTGTTATGAAAGTTACCTTAGAAACTTCGGATAGTCTGGATCATTACATTGCTAAAAATGAAGCAGGACATGAAGTCCATCTTGGCAATAATGGCGTAGCTACAGGACCAATGCAAGCTGTTTTAATGGCTATTGCTGGATGTAGTACCATTGATATTGTAATGATTTTGAAAAAAATGCGACAGGATTTAAAAGATATAAAAGTGGAAATTGAAGGGACCCGACAGGATGAAATTCCACGTGTATACACAAAGATCCATATGCATTATAAAATTTTTGGAATGGTGAAAGAAGTAAAAGCTAAGCAGGCAATTGATTTATCGATTGAAAAATATTGCTCCGTTTCTAAAATGTTAGAAAAGGCTGCAGAGATCAGTACAAGTTTTGAAATTATCGAAACAGAGGAAGCATAAAACAAACATTTGCTAAATGAAGTTCGAAACGAAAGCAATAAGAATTCAAAGTGATCGAAGTCAACATCGAGAACATAGCACACCTATTTTTCCAACATCCTCTTTTGTTTTTGAAAATGTAGAACAAATGCAAGAGGTATTTGCAGGAAATGAGTCTGGCAATATCTATAGCCGTTTTACCAATCCTTCTGTGGCTGAGTTTGAAGAAAAAATTGCTGCTTTAGAAGGCGTAGAAAAAGCGATGGCTACTGCTTCTGGAATGGCAGCTGTATTTTCAGGCTTCCTGGCTTTTTTAGAAAAAGGGGATCATGTGATTGCATCACGTGCAATATTCGGTTCTACCTTTCAGATTTTAAGTGCAACACTCCCTCAATATGGAATTGAATGCACTTTTGTAGATGCAGAAGATTATAGTTCCTGGGAAAGCGCCATTCAGAATAATACCAAAATGCTTTATCTGGAAACACCTTCTAATCCGGGTTTGGTCTTGATAGATATGGAACAAGCAGCGACTTTTTGTAAAAAGCATCAGCTATTGTTTAATGTTGACAATTGTTTTGCGACGCCTTATTTGCAAAACCCAGCAGATTATGGAGCGGATATTATTACGCATTCGGCGACTAAATATATTGATGGGCAGGGTAGAGTGCTTGGTGGAGTAGTGGCGGGCAAAAAAGAATTGGTAGAAAAAGTCTATCAATTTATTAGAAGAACTGGCGCAAGTCTTTCTCCTTTTAATGCCTGGGTTCTATCTAAAAGTTTGGAAACCCTTGCTGTTCGCATGGATCGTCATTGCGAGAATGCGCTGAAATTGGCACATTGGCTTGAAAGTCATACAAAAGTTTTGAAAGTAAATTATCCTTTTCTATCATCGCATCCTCAATATGAGATTGCTAAGAAACAAATGAAAATGGGAGGAGGAATTGTGACCTTTGAAATAGATGGAGGAATAGAAGCTGGCAAACAATTTTTAAATAATCTTAAAATGTTATCGCTGACTGCTAATCTTGGAGATTCCAGATCTATAGCTTCACACCCAGCTTCCACAACTCATCTTAGAGTGCCTGTTGAAGATCGATTAAAAGTTGGAATCAGTGATGGTCTAATCAGAATCTCTACGGGATTAGAGCATATTGATGACATTATTCAGGATATTAAACAAGCTTTTGATAAACTAAAAAATTAGCAAACACCTTGCCTGGGAAAACCATTACTTTTAATAATTCTATTGCCTTAGAATCCGGATTTATTTTTCCAGCATTCAATATTCATTATTGTACCTATGGGACATTAAATAACAAAAAAGATAATGTTATTTGGGTCTGTCATGCACTTACTGCAAATGCAGAAATAGATGATTGGTGGGCAGGCTTATTTGGTCCTGGAAATCTTTTTGATCCTGAAAAGTACTTTATTGTTTGTGCAAATAATATGGGATCCCCTTATGGAAC
>CAYXQH010000793.1:0-2973 GCA_964467425.1 uncultured Saprospiraceae bacterium | reverse complement strand
GAAATAATGCTGCAGGAACAAGAGTAAGAGGGGCGATGCAGGCGCTTAAAGCACTTGCACAGGACATTAGAAAAGATGTTCAAACCATCAAAAACTCTAAATAGTTTAATTCTTTAATATCTATTTAATCCATGCTTCGATTATTTTTTACTGTATCTTTGCAGTATGGAATTAACAGAGGCAAAAAAAGATATTAGAAGTTTTTCTAAAGAAGAACTTGAAGCGCTGTTTCTCCAAATGGGGGAGCAGCGTTTTCGCGCTAAGCAGGTCTATGAATGGATCTGGCAAAAGGGTGCTGTATCTTTTGATCAAATGTCAAACCTTTCCAAAGTACTTCGGGAAAAACTAAACGAAGCTTATACGATTAATGCCATCACTGTTGATAAAGTTCAAAAAAGCTTGGATGGCACAATCAAATCTCGTTTTCGACTTCATGACAAACATCTTATTGAATCCGTCTTAATTCCGGTTCCGACAGATAAGCGATTTACGGTATGCGTTTCTTCTCAAGTTGGCTGTAGCCTGACTTGTAAATTTTGTGCAACCGGACAGATGAAGAGGCTCCGTAATCTGGATGCCGCAGAAATTGTTGACCAGGTGGTTCAGGTAAATCAACAATCGCTTGAAACCTTTGATCATCCATTGACCAATATCGTTTACATGGGCATGGGTGAGCCTTTGCTGGCTTACAAAAATGTCATGAAAAGCATCGAGCGGATTACTGCGGAAGATGGACTAAATATGTCTCCTCGACGAATTACTGTGAGCACAGCAGGTATTGCCAAAATGATTAAAAAGTTAGCCGATGATGAGGTAAAATTCAATCTTGCGCTTTCTTTACATGCTGCTGATGATAAAAAGCGAAATGAGATTATGCCCATCAACGAACAAAACAACCTTGAAGTTTTGATGGAGTCTTTGAACTATTTTTATAAAAAAACCAGAAATCGAATTAGCTACGAGTATATCACTTTTCAGGAATTCAATGATAGTATTGAAGACGCAAAAAACCTGGTAAAACTTTGCAAACAATTTCCTGTCAAAGTAAACATCATAGAATACAATCCAATTGATGGTGCACCGTTTTTAAAATCTAGCGAACACCGAATTGATGATTTCGCAAAATACCTTAGAGACCATGAAGTAATGGTTACTGTGCGCAGGAGTAGAGGGAAAGATATTGATGCCGCTTGCGGGCAGTTGGCAAATAAAGGGTAAGAAATAAACCTGTATTCGGTATTCGGTTATAGTTTTTCGAAAGGACCGAACTACTAAAACCGAATACCGAATAATACCTCTTATTAAAGCGAAAAGGCAACTAACTTCTCAAAGCGTTTTACTCTTTTATTAATATCCGATGCCTTCAATTTTTTTAACTTTCCAATACTAAATTCTTCTACACAGAAAGATGCCATTGCGGAGCCATACACCACTGCTCGTTTCATATTTTCAAAACTAACACTTCCTGTTTTCGCAATATGCCCCATAAAGCCTCCAGCAAAGGTGTCACCTGCACCTGTAGGATCAAATACTTCTGCGAGTGGTAATGCAGGTGCATAAAACATTTTATTCTCTGCAAACAAAAGCGCACCGTGTTCTCCTTTTTTTATAACCAGAAATTTTGGTCCCATTTTATGAATAACTTTCGCCGCATTTACTAAAGAATATTCGCCAGACAATTGCCTTGCTTCTTCATCATTAATCATCAATATATCAACCTGCTTAATGGTTTTCTTCAATGCTTTCAACGCTACATCCATCCAAAAATTCATCGTATCCATTGCGATTAACTTGGGTCGCTTTTTCATTTGCTTGATTACTCTATATTGAATCTCTGGAGTAAGATTTCCAAGCATAAGATATTTGGCCGTTCGTAAATGCATAGGAACAACAGGCTTGAAATCTGCTAAAACATTTAATTGAGTGTCAAGCGTATCTCGCTTATTCATATTATCATGGTAACGACCAGACCAAAAAAAGGATTTTTCATCTTTCTTAATTTCAAGCCCCTCAAGGTTAATCCCTCTTTTCTTCATGTACTTCAATTCTTCTTCCGGAAAATCACCTCCGACCACAGAAACTATCCCTTGATCTTTTGTGAAATAAGATGCTGCTAAACTCGCATAGGTAGCAGCCCCACCAACTACCATATTAGCTTTTCCATATGGTGTTTCAATATTATCAAAAGCGACTGTTCCTACAGTAACTAAACTCATTTTTATTAGATTTTAAAAGTATGAAAAAAAATACGCGCAAAGATTGCACTTTTTTTTTAAATAATATATCTTTGCGTCCGCCTTTAAATGTAAAGGTTTTATAAATGCTTCCTTAGCTCAGCTGGTTAGAGCATCTGACTGTTAATCAGAGGGTCCAAGGTTCAAGTCCTTGAGGAAGCGCCATAAAGGACTTCATTCGCAAGAATGGAGTCCTTTTGTTTTTCAACAACAAAAAAAGCTACCTGTTCTTTGAACAGATAGCTTTTGATTTTTATATCACATTAGGAAAGCTTAGGTTAATCAAATACAGTCTAGATAACTGTAGTATTGATTTTTAGAGAAATTAAGAATTGTTTTAAAAGGGAAATGATAGCCACTCTTCTAAAAAAGAGCTCTAAAAAATTCGGATTTTTAGAAAAGATAGACTTCAATTAATGAAGCCTACCTTATACTTGTTCATGGGATATGTTTATTTGTTTTGAGTAATTTTTTTTAAAAAAATTGAAAAACCTAAAACTAAATTGCTCGTCAAGTGTCCATTTTCTGTTTATAACACAAAAGGGTTAGGCAGTTTTTCGTTTTTCGGTTTTTCAATTATAAGATCAATACTAAATATTACAATGCAAATTTAGGCTTTATTAACCCTGTCACACCTGTCATCTAAGATTTGTTCTGCTTAGAGGAAAATATTTTTTAACAAAAAAACAAGAAAAACTATTAAAATAAACAAAATGAGGCTCAAAATATAAAAAATAGA
>CAYXQH010000792.1:0-2975 GCA_964467425.1 uncultured Saprospiraceae bacterium | reverse complement strand
TTGATAAGTATAATATCCTCCTCCGTAATCTCCCAATCTAAAATTGGTAGGAATTTCATAATCTCTAATGGTTGAGCTTGCTCCTCCTTCACATTCTACCCGTCTGTTTTGAATGTTTTTATTTCTAAAATATTGATTCCAATCTTCAATCAAGATTTTGGTTTGAAAACCAGCGGCATGTATCTTTTCGAGTTCTTTTTTAGAAAAGAAATTTCTGAAATAATGATTTGGAACATGCTCACCGTGATCTACTTCTAAACCCAAAGCACCTAATTCTTCAATCGTTTTTCCATCTTCAAAAAGAACGGAAACAAATGAATATTGAGTTGTGGATTGGGCATTTAAACCCAAAGCAAAAAAGAGGAAGAATACGTGTGTAAAGAAGTTTTTCATTGTGAAGATCGTTTTCGTTGTTTAAAAAAAATATCCTCTGTGAATCTTAGTGTTTTTTGGGACACAGAGATTCACAGAGGAGGCACGGAGGTTCACTGAGGTATTCTCAGAGAACTTAGAGCTTGCTTATTTTAAAATTATCAACCGTTTTCTACCTAAGAAATTACCGTCATCAATTGTAATGATGTAATTGCCTGGTTGCAAAGAAAGGTTGAAATTCTTTTCTAAAAATGCGGATTGTTTTGCGAATCTTTCTTCATAAACCAATCGTCCTGTTATATCAAATACGCGCGCCATCATTGCTCGCTCGGTTGATTGATTCATTCTCAAAGTCACATCACCACTTGATGGATTCGGGAAGATTTCAAAAAGTAGACGCGTATTTAAATCATCAATACTTGAGATTCTGATGACTACATTAACTGAAACTTCACAATTGTTGCCATCTCGACCAGTGAAAACATAATCACCGTCAGGCAAATCTTCGAATGTATTGGTGAAAGAAAATGCATCTGAACCTATCTGAAATCTATAAGGTGTAATCCCATTGGCAGCATTAATGGTAACGTTGTTTCCATCAACATCAGCCGTAATACTCAATGGATAAGTTGGTAGGTCTTCTGCCGTAAAGGTATATTGAAAACCTGCTGCATCCATTACATAATAAGTCTGATCACCAGGAGCGAGACCTGTGAAAATATTTCCAGAATCGAAATTCACTCCATCCAAAGAGTAAGTATACGGTGCAACTCCTCCAGTAGCATTTACTTCAATTTCCGTCCCATCGACACCAGAGCAATCAATCGTCTGTTCAGTAGTAGCTTGTACTGAACTTAGACTGAACGTTCCTGTTTTGATACAACCGTTAGCATCGCGGACGACCACAACATAACTTACGTCAGGAGTGATATCTGGGAAGGTATTATTAGTCGAGAAATCGGCTCCATTAAAACTATATTCGAAAGTGCCAGTACCACCGGTAGCATTGAAAGTCATTGCTTGATTGGCAAAAGTTGGTGTTCCTAAAACCAATAAATCTGGTTCTACTAATTCGATATCGAAGGTTTGAACGAAGTCACCTGCATCTCTTACATGAAAGGTATAATTCCCTGCTGCCAGATTTGTGAACGTATTATCTGTCTGAAAAACTAAGCCATCTGCACTGTAGCTATAAGGACCGAACCCACCTGAAACAGTAAGCGTAACCGATCCATCATTTTCACCATTACAAACTACAGCCGCGGTAATATCGCCCGCAAGTCCTAAAGCTGCTATGTCGATGGTCGTAGTGGAAGTCATGATACATCCATTCGCATCTCTTACAGAAATCGTATAATCATCAGAAGGATTATTTCTAAAAATATTACTTCCCTGATAATTCGTTCCATCAAGACTATACTCTAAAGGTGCAGCACCTCCACTGGCATTAACGGTAATATTATAACCCGCAGTTGTTGAACTTACATTAATCTGTGAAGGCTGGGTGATATTGATATTTCCAGAAGTTTGTATGAAATTTTCTGAATCTCTCGTCGTCACGGAATAGTTACCCGGAGCAAGGTTTTCAAAACGATTACTCATTTGAAAGGGACCGTTATTCAATCGATATTGGTAAGGAGCGACACCGCCTGCACCAGTCGCTTCTATGATTCCTATATTTTCATTAAAACAAACATTGTCTTGTACTAAATCAGTTGTAATGGTCACTCGATTGACTGCTACTGTTGTCATTTCTGTAATGGTACAATCGTTATCATCTCTAACGGCAACTAAATAGTTTCCGTTTGCTAAGTCTGTGAATGTATTATTGGTTTGAAAAGCGCCACCATTTATACTGTATCGTAAAACGCCTGTTCCGCCCGAAGCCGTAACCATGATCACATCGTCAGTAGTTGAAACACTTACCGAAATTGGTGCTGGATTAGTCACCACAATCGAATTGGTATTTACTTGAAATCCGTCTGCATCAAAAATGGTAACGACATGTGAACCAGGCCATACATTTTCAAAAACATTACTCGTCTGAGTTGGTAAACCATTAAGACTATAGGTATAAGGAGTTTGTCCTCCTGCAACATTTATTTCAATACGTGCATCGCTTGCATCGGTACAGGTGATACCATTGATCAAAGTCGCTGATGCCACTAAACTGTTCACCGCCACAATCGCAGAAATGGAAGTTACACAACCATTCGCATCACGAATAATGATATCGTAAGCGCCATTTGCCACATTCATAAATACATTGGAAGTCTGGAAATTAACACCATCTAAGCTGTACTCATAAAATGGCGTTCCTCCTGACACAGAAACGGAAACTACATCATCCGTCACATTACTACCAGCTGTCAAAAGTGTCGGCTCTGTAATCGTAATCGTCGGAGCAGTTTGTTCAAAACCATTCGCATCGCGAATCGTCGGTACATAATCGCCTGGCGTCAATTGATCAAAAACATTACTTGACTGGAAAGTACCGCTATTTAAACTGTACTCAAATGGAGCAGTACCACCAGAACCATTGACGGTAATTTGACCATTGTTGGCTCCATTACAAAGAATATCGTTGGTCTGACTTGCCGATA
>CAYXQH010000791.1:0-2975 GCA_964467425.1 uncultured Saprospiraceae bacterium | reverse complement strand
TATAAAACCAACTAACAATCTATTTGATAAATATAATTTTAGTCAAATTTGTTTTAATTAGAAATTGTTTAGAGGCCTATCTATCCTTATCTTGCAGCATTAAATCTGTAATGTATAAATGAAAATTCTAAGTATTAGCGGTTCTTCAAGAAAGGAATCTTCTAATTCAAAATTATTAGATGCTTTGCCTTTTCTTTTAGAAGGATATTCTTTTAAAAGATATACTTCTATTGATCAATTGCCCCTTTTTGCAGCAGAGTTGGATAAGCATCCCTGGCCTTTAGCTGTAATCAAATGGCGTAAAGCAGTAGCCGATACTGATGCTATTATTATAGCTACCCCTGAATACATTTACAATCTGCCAGCATTAATTAAGAATGCATTGGAATGGTTGACTAGTTCTGGTGAGTTAATGAAAAAACCAGTGCTTCCTATCACTTTTACTCCAAACGAACCAAGAGGTGAAAAAGCAATGCAATCTTTACTTTGGTCTTTACAAGCACTAGATGCTCGGATACTTGGTCAATTGCCTTTATACCAACAAGAAATAAAATTTGATACAGAAGGTAAGCTTATTAAAAACGAGGCCGCTTTAATGCTTATTGAAGCAATTCAGCTTTTTTCTAATTGATAAGCTACAAAACAATTCTATTTAAGTAGTTTGACGGAATTAAAATAAAACAACATGCAAACATATATTTCATTACTTCGAGGAATTAATGTTGGAGGAAAAAATAAAATTAAAATGGCTGAACTCCGAGCTATGTTGGAGGGGCTTGGCTTTAAAGATGTGGTCACCTATATTCAAAGTGGGAATATTATTTTTAAAACGAAGAAGACGAAAGAGACTGCATTGGAGAAAAAAATCAAAGAAGGTATTTTAAAAACATTTGGGCTTGAGGTGCCGACTCTGGTTTTAACCGAAAAAACCTTACAAAAATTGGCTACAGAAAACACTTATAAAGATCGAGATATTCCTCACAATCTTTTGTTTCTTACGTTTCTATCTACTTCGCCTACTGCTGATAAGATAAAATCAGTAAATGCTATTGAATTTCCTGGGGAAGAATTTAAAGTATATAAGAACGTAGTGTATCTCTGCCTTCCGAATGGTTCTGCACGAAGCAAACTCTCTAATAACTTTTTTGAAAAAAAATTAGCCGTTCAGGCGACTACTCGAAATCTGAGAACGGTAAATAAGTTGCTGGAGATGGTTTGATATTTTCTTATAAATTTAGCCAGTAGGTTACTTTGGCAACAATGGCTCGATTTCTTACGCCGAATTGATCAAATGGGCTCGTGATATAATTATCGGTGTACACCAAAAAGAAGTCGGATACGGGTTGAAAACGCCATTGAAAACGTGCATTGATATTGAGGTTATCCAATTGATTATTATATTGGATAAATGTGGTGAAAAATACCTTTTTGGTAAAAGTCAAATCTATTCGCGGACCAACCAACCATAAATGTGCTGGTTCGAAAGGGTCATCGAGATTTATATAATTGTAATTGATATTGAGTGCTACAAAACCGTAGGGTTGGTATCGATAGGTTGCAGTACCTCTTAAGCCAGCTCGAAAGCCATTAAAAAACTGCCCAATATTAGTCCCAACATTATAATTAAATTTTTTCCTTCTGTCCGATCCATAATTGACCTCAAGGTTTGTATACCCATACTGAGACCCTGCCGGCAAAACCACTCCTTCCTCCTGTACTCTGGTCGGATCAAAATCATCCAGTAATAATACATTTTGATATTCAGGTCTGAATGTTAAGTTGGTTCCATCATTATATGAAAGCCTCCATTCTCCTTCCAGCCCCCACTCTACCAGGCCAAAATCAACATTGTCATCACTCTTTCCAAGATCATAAATCTGACGGAAATCCAGATTAAGATTATGGCGCGAAACCTTTCCTTTTTTAGGAAAAATAAACAAACCTGCTTCCGGACTCAGCAATAAAATATCTCTTCGAGGAACAAAACCTACCTCTGCATTATAGCCATTTCCTATTAAAAGATGTGCCCATTCAAATCGGTATTTTCGCTCTAGAAATTCAATTTGAGAAAAGTGCGAAAACTTCATGTCTGCATCATCTTGAGTAAACGCCTGATGCCATAGTGTTTTCCCTGACCAGCGATTATCTTCTGAAGCCAATCTATATTCTATTCCTGCAACTCGATCATATTTACTAAAAGTAGAACCAAAACCTTCGGTATTAACGGCTTGTTTATTCACAAAAATAAACCCAATATTAGACCGTTTGAACACACGCTGTTCCAAAGCAGCTACCGTATAATTAAAACTCGGCAAATCATTATCAACTTGCTCAGCAGTCTGCATATTCAGCAAACCAACCCGAAGCTTTTCGTTTAACTTTCCACTTAGCCTTGCACCATACAAAATGGTGTTTTGAATATTAGTTCCTGTAGCGGTATCCTGTGCTACACCAATCCGACGAGAGAAAAAAGGATTCAATCGTCCATTTCCAAAACTTCCAAACAAATCAGAGTTTTCTAAAAAGAATTGCCGTCGTTCCGGAAAGAAAATTTCGAAACGATCAAGATTGGTCACCTGTCGATCTACTTCGACTTGCGAGAAATCAGGGTTGAACGTCAAGTCCAGAT
Source organism: uncultured Saprospiraceae bacterium (assembly GCA_964467425.1). Taxonomy (GTDB): domain Bacteria; phylum Bacteroidota; class Bacteroidia; order Chitinophagales; family Saprospiraceae; genus JAHDHW01. The sequence goes on along the minus strand of CAYXQH010000791.1, from coordinate 346 downwards.
TGAGTCCTGATGTCACACCAATTTTTGCGTCTCCACCTATTCCAAAATCAAAATCAGGGCTGTCATTCAAAGGGTCTTCAAAATCCTGTGTCATCGCTCCCGACAGATAAGGAATAACAGAGATATTTTTTCCGGGCTTTTTAAGTGGTTCATCCCAGACCATATCCCCCATATAAGACAGATCCATAATGATCCGATTTTGAGGAATATTTGACCAGCTACTTATTTCATTATAACGTGTATCATTACGATAGCAATTGAATCGCCATTTAGTACTCCCTTCTGTATAACGAATCGTTTTGAAAGGAATTTCAAATTCGGCAATCCAGTAATTATCATAGACTTT
>CAYXQH010000790.1:0-2977 GCA_964467425.1 uncultured Saprospiraceae bacterium | reverse complement strand
GTTAAAACGGATAGCCTGGGTCGAATTAGCGGAACCGATCAGGAATGTGTGGAGCCGGTTGATGTTGCGGTTTTTGAACCAGAACATGAAATGGGATTAAATGAAGTATTCCCGGAAGACTTTTCACTCGATGGCGCGAACTATGATTATCAATGTTCAGCTTTTGTAACCGAAATGGAAATCTGTGATCAGTATTGTCCGCCACCTCCGGTTGATTCTCTGTGCGATATTACATCGGTAATTGACAATATATCAAATGATAGCTGTTGTATAGTACAATTGGATTTGATCAACAATATGCCGAATGCCTATAAGATTCAGGTGGATATTATAAATCCTTCGACTGCATTTTTTGACTGGACGAATGTAACAACTGGTTTGACAACTACCATTCTTTCTTCTAATTCTATCCAGATCAAAAGACCTACAAATGCTCCTTTACCAATTGGTACGGTTGATAAGTATTTGACCTTCTGTATGGCAGACTCTTTCAATATATCCAATCTTCAGGATATCAAAATCACCTATCTGGATTCGCTTTGTACTCCGATTGTGGATTGTATGGATACATTACAGATTGAATGTCCGATCACACCGATAGAACAAGATTGTTATGAAGTATTAATTGATACGGTGTATTGTGATACCATTCCAGGCTTATATAATTTATGTTTTAGAGTAAAAAATAATGATGTTACTAATAACCTGAAATGGATTGACCTGTTTTCTACTGGTGTAAGTTTTGTGCCGGCGAATCCGATTTGTTTATCGCCTTCCGTTCCGCCAAATACAACCTCTACTCAAATTTGTACGCAGCTATTCGATTTTAGTGGCTTGCCATTGCCGAGAACAATCAAAATAGATCATGCCGGACATGATTCGCTTTATCAATATTGTTGTTCGGACTTGGATACTTTATGTGTTGTTTTACCGAGCTGTTGCGATCCTTGTGTGCCGGACTGGGTAATGCTTTCACCGGATAGTCTGAGCAATGATTCTTGCTGTTATGCTTTGGATATTGATGTAACTTGTCCTTTGAGTTTGACAAAAATAGTGACAGAGTCCATAACGCCAGGTGTTAAGTTTGGAACGCTTGCAGTTGGTGGAAGCTGTAGTAGTAATTGGAATATTGGTGCGATTAATCCTGCCTCCACTCGGGCAACCTTTGTTCCGGTAGGAGGAGTGGCGCCAATAGGTTTCTGTGATGATTTAATTAATTTTTGCCTGGATGATACACTCGGTAATCCAGTTCAACAGGTCGCAGTCCATTATATTATGAACAATAGTTTTGGGCAGGATTCGGTGGCTTGTTCTGATACGTTATTTTTTGAATGTAGTATTGATCAGGAATGTTTAGAGATTGTTTCTGATTCTGTTTATTGCGATGCAAACGGAGATTACTTTTTGGATTTCTGTGTAAAAAATATTTCTTCTCCGGCATTCAATGCGGATCAATTAATTATTAATGTAAAACCACCTAATCCTAGTTTGCTTTATATAACGCCAAATAACCTGATGCCTATCCCGCTCAATCATGGATCGACCTACTGTGGTACGGTTCAGATTGGAGGGATAACGCCGATTAGCCCATTAGCTGGACAGACCTTGAAGCTGGGTTTTGTGATGCATGAAAATAATGTGCTTGGGCAAGATACCTGTTGTGTGGACGAAGAAATGCTCTGTGTTACCTTGCCGCCATGTGATGATTGCTGTGATGACTTTGATGGCTTTTGCAATAGCATACAATATTACTCGAATATTTACGGGGTTTGTGATACTGGACATGTACAAATTTCCTTTGCAGACTCCTGTACTTATACGGATATAACATGGGGCGATGGAAGTAGCGAATCTCATGTTGGTACTTTTTCAACCAATCATTATTATAATACGCCAGGCTCCTATGTTGTGTGTGCTGATTTTAAAGAATCTAGTGATGGCGGTGCTTCTTTCTGTTGGAACAAGTTGATTTGCGATACGATTGACATTGCCATGTGTCCAATGGATTCTATCCCTTGCGAACTAATTGATTTTGATACGATGGCTTATTTGGGTTGGGCTGCTGCGACCTGCATGTCAGGGTCCAATGCTTCATCCTATGTTTGTGGAATAATAGATGTCCGAAATCATCAAGGTGCGCCAATAAATAATAACTGGGGACCCCCTTATTATGCTCCTGCTCCTGGAGGTGCTGCTCCGGCACCCACCATGTATCATGGAACAGGAGCCAATGTCTGGGACAGAGGGAATCTGGGGGAGGTCTTCGGCTTAGCAGTTGATCCGTACGGGATGGTTTATACCGCTTCCTTTAGTATGTACGATTTTGAATCGTATGGGGTAGCAGGCGTTCCAAGTATTTATAAACTGAATCCATATACCAGTGCGATTACGAATTTAAATGCAAGCTTACCACAGAGTACTGATCCAGCTAGAAATAATCAAAGCCCTGCTTTTGGGAATATTTGTTACAACTTTCAAAACCACTTACTATATGTGAGTAATCTGGAAGATGGAATTATTTATGCTTTGGATGCGAATACAGGAGCAGTCGTTGATCAGTTCGATCATGCATTACCTGATAATGGTGCGGTTGGGTTTGCTCCACGTGGAGAACGTATTTTTGGCGTTGGATATAATCATGTTGAAAATCGAATCTATTACTCGGTTTGGAACCTGGATGAATTGACAGGTCCGGTCGCTGGGGTGTATAATGAAATTTGGTCAATCGGTCTAGATCAAAATGGTGATTTTACTTCGCCAAATATTGGGGTCTATGAATTTAATGTGCCTTATACGCTGTACCATAACTTTTCTAATCCGGTAGCAGACATTAGCTTTGATGCAACGGGAGCGAAGATGCTACTTTCAGAAAGAACAATGTATTATAATATTTGGGATCCTGTAAAATTAGGTTCCCTCGCACATCATTCACGAACAGTAGAATATACCTCTTCTAGCGGGACTGGAAACTTCTCAA
>CAYXQH010000789.1:0-2988 GCA_964467425.1 uncultured Saprospiraceae bacterium | reverse complement strand
AATCCAAGCTATCAGCAGCACATAATTGGAAATTCCCATTAGGCAATTGTTCTACCAGATTAAAATCAAGATTTCTTGAAATAACGCTCCTACAACCTTGGTCGGTTACGATTTCTAATTCAACGTCAATGTTTTGACTATTTGAAAATGTTAGTTGTTGGTTTTGCCCAGTCATCGCTCCTAAAGAAGTACCAAAGTTCCAATTATACTCTACAATCGTATGACCACTAACATTGACAACTGGAGTGAAGTTAGCGGTAAGATTTCCTAAATCACAATTTTCATATTCTACAAAAAAGTCAGCATTTAAACCTCTATCTGTTACCTCAATTGTTTGCCTCACGGTATCAAGACAAGTTGAGGTTGAACTTGGTAAAAATAATTCTACCTCATAAGTTCCTGGTTGATAAACAAATTCTGGATTGAGATCCGATGAAGTCGAATTGGCTGCATCGCCAAAGTTCCAACTAAAATCTGTTGCTCCTGAACTATTATTTGTAAAAGTAACTGTTCTATTATCACAACCCAATTCGTAATCAAAACCTAGAACTGGTGCTTGTTGGACAATGACTTCTACATCTTCTTTTATTGTACAAAATGGGTTTCCAACAAAAATATCAACTTGATAAATCGTAGTTGTATTTGGAGTGGCAGTTGGATTTACACTTGTTCCATCACTCAAAGTATTAGAAGGCGACCATGAGTAATCAAATCTTGGATCTCCGTTAGGATTCAACTCTACACTTTGTCCTACACAGATTTGCAATTGATCGGGTATCGTACTAGCTGGATCTAAAATATCTGTCGGTATTATTTTCGTATCGGTAGAAATACATCCGTTTTGAGATTCTACTGTAAGCTGTATTTCAACAGTATCTAAAGTTGGAGCACTAAAGGTTGGATTCTGAACTGTTGAAGTTTGAACCGTTCCGTCCGAGAAGGTAAACTCCCAATTCCATGTAGTAATTGGTGAAACAGGATCTACACTCAGGTCATTTAGTATAACCTGAGAACTATCTACACAGTCTAAATTCGTAATGTCAAAATCAAGATCAATAGAATTATTTTGAATAAAAATATCTGCGAATGAAGTATCAGAACAACTAGTTCCTGGTTGCGCAATCAATGCAATGGTATAACTTCCTGTATCTGGATAAGTGAAGTTTGGCACTTCCGCCGTATCTGTAAAAGTCATATTCGGATAATCGAATATCCATAAAAAATCATCTGTTTCTGTACTATTATTTTCTAAAGTCACACCAAGCGTATCACAAAGCGTTTCAGGAGATTGGAAAGCTGAAGTAATCATTCCACATTGACCAACATTATATTGAAAATCTCTAATGGTACGTGACAACAAGACTCCGTCACGATAGTCTTCAATACAGACTCCAACTACAAACTGCCCTTGAATCTCAGGTCTACCTGTAAGTATCCCGTTTTGATCAATTGCTAATGGTCTTCCTGATCCTAAAATATTACCTAAATTAAAAGGAGGTATCCATTGCACTGTATCATAAGGAGGAGGATTAGGTGGCTGCGGTTGAGGGAAGCCAAAATCTGCACCAGCGTTTGGTGTACATAAACTATAAACCAACGAATCACCATCCATGTCGAAAGCAGAGTGATCATAATTTATCTCAGTATTTGCACAAATAAATACTGGAGGCCATTCTTTAAAAGCTGGGCTTGAATTGCACAGATTCATGGCTCTTTCCGTCATAACAATATTATAGGTCGCACCAGTCTCCTCAGGAAAGAAAATATTTTCGACCGTCTCATTTCTACAGCAACGTTGATAGACCAAGGTGTAACCTCCGGGTCTTATCGCAAGATTAACAGTATCTCTATAAGTCGTTGTATGCACACACACCGTTGCAGGAACAATAAAACACGGATCGGCAAGAAAAGAATCAAGCGTATCGTCCGTAACAAATGGAATTCGTAAATCTCCAACTAGTGTATCCGTATTAAAATCAAAAATACCAACAGATGCAGGATCGTCAAATTGAGCATTATTATCTCCAAAAAAACAATCACGATATACATTTACAGTAACCTCATAATCATTTCCACCCAAACATCTATATTGAATCTCACCACCTACAATGTGTGATGCCTTGGTCACACCGGGAAGTATTAAAAGAAGTGCTAAGCACAGGTTTTTAACTATTTGGTTGATATCAAACCTCATTATAACTTACTTTAATTTAGGGAGTACGGTTTTTGAAAATAGTTTTTGATCGTGTTTCTTATCTAGTCCCTCTTTGAAAATCTTCTGCTTGTTTTACATCTATGATTTCTACTCTTCTTTCTAAAGATGCTGGAACTCCATAAATCGAATTTCTAACATCATCTAACTTATCACTCACATCAGTTTTAGACTTGGTTTCACCATAAGGTCTCTCAATGATAACTAGTTTTCCTGATTTTATAAATTCACTTAAAATGCCTCCACTATGTCTTTGGAAATGATTTTTCACAGATACAATTCTACGTTTAGAAAGCATATCATTGTAATCTGATTCTGCACGAGGACTGGTATATCCTCTAACCACTAATTCCAAATTATTTCCTTGTTTCAAAAATTCGTAGAGTAGATTTGTGAAGGTCTTAAGATTATTACCGCCGGCATTTACTTCTTTTTCAAAAAAGCCACTAAGCCGCTGGGTGGCCAGCATTTTCATCTGACCTTGCATTCCTTTTCCAAACTCATCCATGAATTCTCCTTGTCGAGCTCTGTATTTATCCCAAGTTTCTAAATAAGACTTAGAAGTATAGGTCTCTCTGGTATTTGGATCAGGGTGATCATTATCAAAGTAAAGTGAGATGGGTAAAAATTTAGCAAAAATTAATGGTGCCAAATATAGCTCACTTTGCAAGTTAGGTACATCGACAATCTGAGGAACTCGAATCGTATCCAAATCATGTTCGTAACCACTTTTTGAACCTCTAATAATATAAGTTTTTCCAGGCTGCATTTTAAAT
>CAYXQH010000788.1:0-2991 GCA_964467425.1 uncultured Saprospiraceae bacterium | reverse complement strand
AATGTTTCCAATAGCGCTGTTGCTAATTGTAATTCAGCGTTTGAGTTGACTTGGAATGGTAATGATGGTTGTGGAAATGCTACTTCGGATTTTATACAAACCGTAAGAATCAGTGAAAATGTACGTCCTACCAATGGGACACTTTCTTCCAACGATCAAATTAATGCTTGTATACAAATAACTAATCCTTCTTTTTTCAATTATTCTTATGACCCAATTACTGGAAATGGAACATTGATCTATGATGACGGATCTGGAGCAATAAACCTAACAGGTGTAGGTGCTGCTCATTTTAATGAAAATTGTGAAATAACAAATGTTGTACTTCAAACTGGTTCGCCAAGTTTGGTTTCTTCCTCGATTTGTGGTGCTGTTTATTCTTTGGTTTATTCAGCGGTTGATGTTTGTAATAATTCAACTTTAGCAACAGAATTTCATACCCAAATAATTACAATCGGTGACACAGAGGGGCCAATGTTTACCTCTTTCCCACCAGATGATGCAACGTTGGAATGTTTGCCTGATAGTTCATTTTATATGAGTTTCGTAACGGCAATTGATAATTGTACGGGTACACCTGTCAACCTAATAACGGTAACTGATGTGGTAACAACGGCTGGTTCAGGTTGTGGTCTTGACCCGATTGTAGTCGAAAGAACATACACGATTGAAGACCTTTGTGGAAACACAACAGATAGTACTCAAATGTTGGTTATCTCAGATGATCAAGCACCAATCTTATTGGATACGATTGCAGACATGACGACTTGTCCAGGTATTCCTGCACCTGATTTAAATTTGATTGTGGCAGATGATGGGGCGAGTTGTACTTCTAATTTGACGACTACTTTTACAGATGTCATTGTTCAAAATGGAACAGCTTGTATGAATGATCCGAGAGTGACAGAACGAACTTTTAGAGTGACAGATGATTGCGGAAATTATGCTGAGTTTGTACAAACCATCACTGAAATTGATAATGAGGCGCCGACTTTTACGCCGCCACCAGATGAGACATTTTTTTATGATGAAAATTGTTTTTCGAGTACGGGGATCACTTTTCCAACAAATTTGAGTGATAATTGCGGAACGCCTTCTGTCACTTTTAGTGACGCTTTTGGTGCAAATCCAGTTAATCAAGATTTTATTATCAATAGAAATTGGGTTATTTCAGATGGTTGTTTTACAGTGTCTCATCTCCAAGTAGTTACCACAACAGATACAATTTCTCCAACCATCATGGTTGATTCAGAAATTGTGGATTGTGATAATATCAATTTAAACCTTTGGCTAAATAGTCCTACGGTAGAAGATAATTGCAATATCGTTTCATTTGATAATAATTTTCTTGGATTCATTCCAACTTGCGGAAATGCAGGAGTTTATACCTACGAATTTTTCGCAATTGACGATAATGGAAATACTTCTACTCCATTAGTTAGAACCTATACCGTTTTGGATACTGTTGGTCCTGTTTTCATTAACATGCCTGCGGATATCACGGTAAGTTGCGGAGCAAGTACAGAACCTTTAGACCTAAATGGAATTGCAACGATTACAGATAGTTGTGATCCAGTTCCCGATATTGAATATAATGATTCAAGGAGTTTTCCAGGTTGTCCTGGCTTCATGGAAGTGATTACCAGAACTTGGACGGCTTCCGATCATTGTGGAAATGAGACCACTTTCGTTCAAACTATAAATATCGAAGATGATGGCGCACCTGTGCTAACTTGCCCAGCTGATATTACGATTGCCTGCGATGATACGCCGAGTTTTTCTTTCACAGGTCAAGCTACGGCTTCGGACAATTGCCAAGGAATTATCAATCCAACTTTTACAGATGTGGAGGTGATTGCAGATTGCATCGTTACCATCACGAGGACTTGGACAGCAACAGATAGTTGTGGAAATTCCTCTTCTTGTAATCAAGAAATTCTTTTGGAAGATAATGAACCACCTATGGTTTTGAATCCGCCAGTAGCGATGACCGTTGAGTGTGATGGAACTGGAAACATAACGCAGCGATTTGATTGGTTAGATGATTTTGGTGGTGCAGTTGTTACAGATGATTGTGGAACGGTTGAGGTATATGCTGTTTTACAAGTTTCAAATTCTAAAATGCAATTCCAATGTGAAGAATGTTTTGGATATAGATTTTTTGCTACGGATGGCTGTAGTGCTGATACTATTTTAGTAGGGGAGGCGAGTTTCTGTATTGAAGACACAACGCCGCCTGCCTTCGATTCTTTAGCAACTGATATGGTTGTTGAATGTGATGGCATAGGAAACACCACGGAATTAGCCAATTGGTTAAATGATAACGGAGGAGCAAGAGCAACGGAAACTTGTTCAGAAATCATTTGGGATAATCAAATAATAAATACAGTTTCTAATTGTGCAGCGACTTCGATTACGACTTATCAATTTTCTGCTAAAGACTCTTGTGGTCACGAAATACTAACAACTGCTGACTTTATTATTTTGGATTCAACCGTACCAAATTGGGACAACGAACCAGCCGATACGGTCGTGAATTGTGATGGAAATGGAAATAGTGCTGACCTGATGACATGGCTTGATAGATGGTCAAATATTGCCAACACCACCGACCTTTGCGGAACTGTAACGATTACAACCAACTTGATAGAAACAGTCAATCCAGATAGCTGTTTGGGACAATCTTATTTTAAATACGAATTCACGGCAGAAGATATTTGTGGAAACAAAAATTCTCGAAACGCTACCTTCAGTGTCATAGATGTTGATGGACCAACAATCGTTTGTCCCGCGGATACCATCGTTGATTGTACAGAAGACAGCACGCCAAATGCACTTGGTTTTGCAACAGGAGTTGATGCTTGTAGTTTTTCTAACTCAGCAATTTTTGTAGATAGTATGGTTTTAAAACCATGTCCAAATGTTGAAAATATTTATAGAAAATGGACCGTGATGGATGCCTGCGGAAATGCTTCTACTTGCCAACAATTA
>CAYXQH010000787.1:0-2992 GCA_964467425.1 uncultured Saprospiraceae bacterium | reverse complement strand
TGGAGCAGAAAGACATTTCCATAGGTTTGGTTTGTGATGTGACTAAAGAGAAATCTGTTGCAGATGCCTATAAAAAAGCATGCCTTGAATTTGGGGGAGTTGATATTATTGTTCACTCTGCAGGCTTAGCCATTTCAAAATCATTGACGAATACTACAGAAAAGGATTGGGATATTTTGCAGGATGTATTAGTAAAAGGTCAATTTTACCTGGCGAAAAAAGGAGTGGAAGTTTTAAAGAAACAAGGAAAAGGAGGAAACATCATACACATAGCCAGTAAAAACGGCTTAGTGGCTGGCCCTAATAATGTAGCTTACGGAACTGCTAAATCCGCTCAACAACATATGACGCGTTTATTGGCAGCGGAGCTTGGGAAAGATAACATCCGAGTGAATACGGTCAATCCGGATGGAGTCATTATTGGTAGTAAAATCTGGGAAGGAGCCTGGGCAGAAGGTCGTGCAAAAGCACATGGTATCAAGGTTAAAGATTTACCTGCTCACTATGCAAAAAGAAACCTCCTGAATGAAATTATTCGACCTGAAGACATTGCCAATGCTGTTTTCGCCATAACAGCTATATTAGACAAAAGCACTGGCAATATCATCAATGTCGATGGAGGAATGACTGCAGCATTTGTTCGGTGATTTAGCACCTTAGCTTTATCCTCTCAATTTAAAATCTACCGGAATTTCAAGGGTTAACCTTGGAATATCTTCATAGTCTTTTCGATCCCAGTTTTTAGCGTAGGTTTTTAATTTTTCAAGAACTAAAGCATCACAAGCAGGGCTCAATGATTTTACCACGGATATTTTTTTGATTTCACCATCAAAGACCACTCTTACTAAAACTCGCCCCTCTTTGTTATACTTCCTTGCCATCTCTGGATATTCAATTTCATTAGAAAGATACAACGATAGTAGTTTTAATTCCTTTGAAATCATCTCTTTAATATACTCATCAGAATGTTTATCTTCTACCGTCTCCTCCCCTTCGAAAGAATGTACTACAGCAAGTAAATCACTCTGAGCAAAAAGCCCTGAGGTAGAATAAAAAGTAATAAAAAGTAAAATCATTAGCTTTTTCATAATCTTTTTTCTTCAAATTTAAGCCATGATGATACTGTAAGCTTGTAAAATTAAATGAGTTGTTGAAATTTAAGGTTGAAATGTAAGAAAGACCAATTCAAAAAGATTTCGACTGTTTAAAATGCTATTTTATTCTGTTCTGCAACTTATTAGGCATAAAGTAATTTATCCAAAGCCGATACAGATAAAGGAAATGCTTATATTTGTTACTAAGTTAAAAAAAATATGCGCCAGATAGCACTTCTTTTTTTATGTATTGGACTACCAATTATGATCTTTGCACAACCAGCTGTTTGCGATGATCCACCATTGATGACATCCACCTGTTTGGATGCATGTGTCATTTGTGATATAGATGGGTTTACTGGAAGAAATAACTTAAGTGTACAAGGTCAGACCATTTCTAATTTTTGTACGACCCAATATCACAACATGTCTTATATCGCATTTATTGCGGGTACAGAAAATTTATCTATTCAAGTAACCGTTACAAATTGTACTATTAATTGGGGCTTGGAGATTGGCTTTTTCCGCAGTGATGATTGTGAGACGTTTACCCCTGTTACTGAATGCGATACCGATGTTCAACCTAATACCAGTGTTATATTTTCCAATTCAGCTCCGCTTATAGTTGGTCAGCATTATTATCTCGTCATGGATGGCTCCAATTCAGATATTTGCGATTGGACCTTCGACGTGCTCGAAGGAAGCACGGAAGTTTCACCATTAACTACTTCAGGTATTATTAGTGGAAATACTGAAATTTGCCCGGATTTAACAACTTCTTATTCAACAACAGGAGATGTTGGTGCTGCTATTTTCTTTTGGACCGTAAATGGAACCCCTCAAAGTAGTCAGGAGCAAGAAATAGACATTACCTTTCCTGCTGATGGTAGCTATGAAGTTTGTGTCACCGCAGCCAATGCTTGCGATCAGGCTGCACCTACCTGCATGACTGTAAATGTAGAAACCCCAGAGACACTTTTTGTTGATGAGACTTTATGTGATAATGATTGTATAGAAATCGCTGGAGAAATACTTTGCGAAACAGGTAGCTATGATTTCATTGTTCCGCTTCCAAATGGTTGTGATAGTATGATCTTTGCCGAGATTTTAGTGCTACCTCAAGCCCAGGCGGCAATTGATATCAATCTTTGTGTTGGCGAAGAATTCTTAATTGGCTCCACGCCTTATTCAACAACTGGAATCCATATCGATACGATTCAAACCAGCTTGGAATGTGATAGCATCGTAACATTGGATTTGTTTATGATAGAATGTGAGATCATTGGTTCCACAGAATTCATTGCACCTATTTGTAATGGAGATGCAAATGGATTTTTAATATTTTCTGTTGAAAATGGAACACCTCCTTTCACTTATGATTGGAGTAATATTCTTGACCCTACCGTTGGAGGTGTTGGCTCTACTATTCTTTTTGAAAACAATCAAATTTCCGGAGTTCCCGCAGGCACCTATGAAATCAACATTATGGACGATTTTGGAAATGATGTTGTTTTATTTCAGGAAGTTACAGAACCTTCCGTCTTGACAGTAACTCCAGAAGCAGTAGATATAGATGGATTTAATATCAGTTGTCATGATGGATTTGATGGAACAGCAACGGCAATGGGCAATGGAGGAATCGCACCCTACTTTTTTGAATGGAGTGATGGTCAGGTTGGAAATCCAGCACAAAATCTAGCTGCTGGCCTATACCAGGTTAATATTACCGATGCTGTTGGTTGTGTTCAAAGCAATACGATCACTTTAACAGAACCCGATCCAATACAATTTGACATCTCTTTTATTGATCCGAATTGCGATGGTTTAGAAACTGGGATTATCCAGCTTGATTCTGTTTGGGGAGGCACTCCTCCTTATGCTTATGCATTATCCAGCGA
>CAYXQH010000786.1:0-3001 GCA_964467425.1 uncultured Saprospiraceae bacterium | reverse complement strand
TACTTACAAAACCGAAAGCATCTGTAATTGATGCTGTAGAATTGTTATTACAGTGGTCGCCATATTCTAAAACTCCTGGGGGAGCAGGTGGATCAAGTGAAGTACCAAAAGAAATATAATCAATACTGATTTCACCTAAGAACTCCCCTACTCCAGGCTCAACTGTAAGTAATATATCTGCGATCCGTTCTGGATCAACAGGACAAGGTGCTGTGGCTTCTGTACATGGTGTTCCACCGTATCCTAAATCATTATAAACGCCTGTATAATCATATTCATAAACGGCGTACTCATCAGATAAAATTCTAGTAATCGAACCTTCAGTGGTAATAAAACCATCTATATCCTGCACATCAATTCGCAGAGCCGTTCCGGGTACAGTAGATTTAGCTTTTATAAATAATTTATTATTCTCAGAGATATCAATATCAATGGTATCTAAAGTAGTAGGTGTTCTAAAAATATAAGTAAAAGGCGTCCACATTTCGGAAGTACCATCACCAGTCATCGTCAATTCTGAATTTGTTGCATCTAAGTTTATGTCAAATCCTGGTGGTATATTAACAAAAGCATTGATAGAGCTGTCCATTTCAAAATGATCCTGAAAAATATCAGACATTATAACCGGAGTTGGCTCTTCACCAAAAGCGATATAGTCAATCACTACTGTTCCTCCAAAACCTCCTGCACCTGGATTAATCGTAAATAACATTTGCATCACCTGGCTTCCATCAACCGGACAGGGTCCACTCGTACAAGCAGTACCACCAAATCCTCCATCCATATAACCTCCGGTGAAGTCATATTCAAAAACTATATACTCAGTGGTTAGGGTTTTGGTAATAGCATCCTGCGATGTCAAATATCCACCGACATCCTGTAAATCCATTCGCAATTGTGTTCCGACATTACTGGCCTTTGCACGAATGTATACTTTATTAGTCGTCGTCGCATCGACAACCACTGCTGAACCTGCTCCCGGATCATGTGGTTGATAAACTACAGCATCAAATGGACCTGCACTACCATCTCCAGTAATCGTCAATTCATCATTCATCTCTCCAAAAGAATAAGAAGCCGGACCAGTTGTAAAAGCTGGATCATCATTGTCAAATTGATCTAGATAGACTTGCGCTCCAAGGATATTGGCAAGACCTAATAAGCAAAGCGTTAAGAGTAAGATTTTTTTCATAATGAGTATTTTTAGTTTTAGAAGTTCTTTATAAAATTTCAATAAACTGCATGTTATCTACATTGAGTTCTAATGCAGAATTAACATCATCTGTATTATTGAGATGCAGTTTCACTGTTTTGATTTTTGCAGGATCAACGAGCACATCATTTAAATCGCTAAATCGATTGAGCGGCAAACTTATTTTTTGCCAGCCTTCGCCAGTCACCTGGATTTGATGTGCAAAGTCATTGGGCGATCCATCTCTTTCCAACATAATTATAATCACATAGGTATGTTCATTTCCATTTACATGAACATCCATTTCAAAAAGGGTATTATTATTTGAAGTTGTAATTCCATAGTTTTCAAAAACATCCGTATCCCAGCTATGATTTTCGCAGCCACCTATCCAGCCAATATTTAAATCATCTGCTCCCGTCAATTTCAGATAGTCACCATCGTATGGAGCGGGGTTCATATTTTGAACTGCTGTATCTGCATTTTGATCTACCGAGCCAACGAAGATCCAGCTATTCGTTTCTGAGCGTACGCCATTTCCATCAAAGTCGTTTATTAATATTGTATTGGTGGAAAAGAACTGAACTGGTGATCTTGCAATCCCTCCGTTTGCAACTACAGTGACTGGTCCCTTTTGAACACCTGAAGGTACCACCACTCGAACGGAGTCCTCCCACTGCATTATAATTTCCGCTTGAATACTATCGAAAAAATATACTTCCAAAGGCTCGAAAAAGTTTTCACCATAGATCGTAATTTCTTCTCCTACATCTGCAGATTCTGGTTCGAATCGATATATCTCCGGTGCTTCCAATGTTACTCTAAATTCCGTTGTCGCCGTTCCTCCTTCTGTTTCGAAGGTCACAACATGATCCCCTAAAGGAAGGTTTTCCGGGGTTCTAAAAAGCAGTGCATTATCTGAATTATAAGCTGTATTAAAATTTACAACCTGATCATTAAATCGAAGTTCCAGAATATTGGCCAGATTCTCCCCTTCAAAAGTAACCAGTGTTTCAGCCGGCCCGAAAGCAGGATCAACACTGGTAATTATCGGACCTTTGGGTTTTCCACAATTAGTTATCACAAGGGAGATTAAAGCCAAAACTAATGTGAAATTTATTTTTGTTTTATAAATCATTGGATAAGCAATACGTTTAAAAATAGTTCTTTCCTTTTTCGGCTTTTAATAGCCAGGGTTTTGTTCCATGTTTGGATTGATTTCCAGTTCTGAACTTGGGATTGGAAAAAGTCGATTATGCGGTTGAATATTTCTACCATGCAGCGTTAAAAACTCTACAGCTTTTCCAGTACGAATCAAATCGAACCAACGATGATTTTCGAACGCCAACTCTACTCGTCTTTCTTTCAACATGATCTCCCGATTAATATAATCAAGCGGTTCCAATCCAGCTCGATCACGAACGATATTAAAATATTCCAGCGCATTAGCATTCGATGTTTCTCCACCTTGTATTTCCATTAAAGCCTCGGAATACATTAACAAAACATCAGCATATCGAATAACATGCGCGTTCATTGGTGTGCTCATGAAACAGATATTATTTCCACTTCCAACTACATATTTTTTTATATTCGTAGCACTTGCAGAAGCACCTTGTGAAGGATAGGTATAACCTCCATCTCCTGGATTAATCGATGGATAAAATGCATTGGGAATCATGATCGTAGCATGTTTTCTAAGGTCATCAATTTCAAATGCCTCCGATATAGTTGTCCCTGGATTATTGCTCACTGGACTGGTCGGAATATGCGATCCCCAACCGTCACGATCCTTTGTTATGCCTTCTC
>CAYXQH010000785.1:0-3006 GCA_964467425.1 uncultured Saprospiraceae bacterium | reverse complement strand
ACGGGTAGACGGGTAGACGGGTAGACGGGTAGACGGGTAGACGGGTAGACGGGTAGACGGGTAATTAATAAACTTGATTACTTTTTAATTTGTTCCAGTATTCACTTGCTAGCTTGAAAACAAGCATTATTTAGCCCTAATGCCTATTTCTCCGTTAATTGATCCCATTCTTTTTTTAGCATGGCATATTGGTATTCACTACCCCATTTTCCTTTAAAGAAGATATTTTCAATAAAATGTCCTTCTTTTCGAAAGCCCAGACTATTTAATAACCGAAGAGAGGGAAGATTCTCTGTATCTACCGTTTCGACAATTCTATGAATATTTTTTTTGTCAAATAAGAAAGCCAGAATACCGAGGAGTGCTTCTTTAGCATAGCCTTTTTGTTGTTCTAGATGGGAAATAGTGATTCCTACTTCAGCTATTCTGGAATCGGACGCTCTCAACTTGATGGCACAATCACCAATCAACTGATGCGTGGTCAAGTGCACAATACCATATTGAACCCATTCACCTGCTTTTCCAAACAGTTTAATGGTTTCTTCATCGATAAATCGTCTGGCTTCATCAACCGTCATTACATCAAATCCTTGATACTTCGTTACTTCAGGATTTGAACGGTATTTATGAAAATCGAGAAGGTCGTCTGGTTTGAGGTTTCTAATTTCTAATCGCTCGCTTGTTATCTTTAACTTTTCCAAATTGGGGATTTTGATTGCAAGATATAAAAAAACTCTTCCAAGCAAGACTGCCTGAAAGAGTTTATTTGTTCCCGATTACCATCGGGGTAGGATTAATAATTTGTTCGGTAATTTATCTAGTAATTACCACCTGCTTTTTCAGCTGCACGTTGTGCTTTCTGAGCTTTCTTTTCCGCTTTAGCAGCTTCCTTTTCCGCTTTGAGAACTTGCTTGTCAATTTTACGTTGTTCTTTCTCTGCTTTCCGCTGTGCCTTCTCTGCTTTCTTAGCGGCTCTTTCCGCTTTCTTTTTAGCTTTAGCTTTTCTCTTTTCTTCCTTCTCTATTTTCTTTCGTGCTTTCTTTTCCGCTTTAGCTTTCTTTTTGGCTTCCTTCGCAGCTTTTTTCTCCGCTTTCGCTCTTTTTTTAGCTTCTTTGGCTGCTTTTTTCTCTTCCTTCGCTGCCTTTTTAGCTGCTTTCTCTTTCTCTTTAACTGCTTTATTAGCTTCTTTTTCTGCTTTATCAGCCGCTTTTTCCTTCTCTTTAGCTGCTTTTTCTACAGCTTTAGTCTCTTTTTCAGCTTTTCTAGCTGCTGCTTTGGCTTCTTTTTCTGCTTGACGCGCCTCTTTTTCTGCTGCTCGAGCAGCTTTCTCTGCGGCTAATGCAGCGGCTCTTTCCGCTTTCATCTGTTCTATTTCAACAGAAGTCATTGGAGTGGTGACCGTAGTATCTACTTCTACATTTTGTGCGATAATTGCAGAAAAACTAAGTGTCACTAGTACAAATGCTAAAATCAATTTTTTCATTTCAAATAATTTTTATGTTTAAAAATGAATGATCGTTTTGAATTTATTCAAGGTGATATATGCCGTTTTAGACGCCATATTTTTCAATAAGTCTCGCCTTTTAACATTTTTTTAAATCCTAAGCTATGATTTGTGATCTTGTTTGAATAGACTTCTAAAAGGTAGAATGTTTCATTTTTTCGATTTTGAAGCCTTTCTAGCTCGCCTGATTTTTTTTCTGATTTTTTTATATTTCTTTTTATCTTTTTTATACTGATCTAAAATACCGCGCTGTTTATAAAATTTCCTTTTAGAAAGGTGAGGTTTAAATTGTTCTTTCCCATCATCGCCTGCATAGACTTCCAGATATACTTTTCTTCGCGTTGCTGCGTAGCCTCTTTTTTCGGGTGCGCTGGTTCGTTCTTTATATTTAAGATTATCCAACGGCACAGAAATCCATAGATTAGTTCGGTTGTCATAACTAAAAGTACCTTCTATAAAAAAGTTGATTGCTGTTGATTGTATTTCCATTAAAGGGATCTCTACCACCTGCCCCGTAATCGTAACTTGATTGGTAATTGGAGCAAATTTTACATCTTTAAAACGATTTTTATTTTTAACCTTAAGTGAGATGGTATCTAAAATAGGTAGCCCTTCTATTTCTACATCCTGAAGGTCAAAATCTAAAACGCCTAAGTTATAGGCTGGTAATAAGTGTTTGGCATCATCGCTCAATGCGCCTTTAAAATCAAAATCCATTGTTATTCTACCAGTTAAGGTTTCCGCACCCTGCAACGATTCGATGGATAAATAATCCAGACTTTCCAAAAGTCCTGCTACATCTAAATCTTTTGTTTTGAAATTCGTATTAAAAGGGATATTTGCTTGTCTTCCTAAATTTACTTCGCCATTCATTCGCATGGTTCCATCATGAAAATTGAATCCCGTTCGATCAATAATCAATGTGCTGGAATCATTCATATAAATTCCGGAAAACAAATTTTCAAGAACCAATTTTTTCGAATAAATAAAGGTGTCTACTTTGACCTGAACCTTTGGATCAAAAGTACCGAGTATTCCTTTGACGGTCGTTTTAAAATTTTGGACATTATTATTAGGATCCGTTGCATTTTTTGTAGTATCTCGAGGCCCAAAAATATTTAGAAAATTTTGCCAGGATAATTTGGGAGAATTTATGTCTACTGTGGTATGAATTTTTTTCTGAGTGTTACCGACAATTAATTCTCCGATATTTTCGATTGCTCCATCAAAATGAATTTCCCGATCCAACGAATCTGATCGAAGAAAGAAATTAAAATCAGCAATACCATCTTTCAAATGGAGATCAATTTTTGATAATGGAAAATGAACATTAGCAATTTTATAATAGACTTCACTATCGACTAAAGAGAATTTAATTTTTGAGCTGTTAAGCAACTCACCTATTGTACCTATATCTCCAGTGTATTCTAAATCCACATAAAAGCGCCCTTTTGAAAAAAAGAATTGTTCTGTTTTAAAAAAGTCATTAAAGTCTTTTGGAT
>CAYXQH010000784.1:0-3008 GCA_964467425.1 uncultured Saprospiraceae bacterium | reverse complement strand
GAACTGTCTTCGTCCGAAGCAGAACAATTGGATATTTGGTTGAATCAATCTTCTGAAAATCGAAAGGTAAAAGCAGAGATTGAGCAGTCTCTGGAATTAGCCGAAGATTTTAAACCTAGCTTTGATATAGATTTGGATGGTGGTTTTGATCAGATAAAGAGCAAATTAAACCTTGATGAAAATCCAGTTACCAAATCGGTTTCTATCGGTCGTCGAAAATGGTTTGGCTTAGCTGCCGCAGTCGCCTTGCTGTTGGTTGTTGTATTTCTATTAAAAAATAATACTCCACCTACTTTAGACTGGCAAGTATTTCACTCGAGCCCAACACTAAAAAAACAAATCTCTCTTTCAGAAGGAACGGTTAGCCTGCTCAATAAAAACAGCCAGCTAGAATACCCTACCACTTTTCTTGGCAAAACGCGATTAGTCAAATTAAAAGGGGAAGCTTTCTTCAACGTAACAGAGAATACTAAACAGCCATTTCAAGTGCAGACCGATCTTGGCATCATTGAAGTATTGGGAACAGAATTTAACGTCCGTTCCTATCCAGATGAAGATCAAGTTATCGTGAGCGTTTTAAGTGGAAAAGTTTCTTTTAAAGAAAAGGAAGGTTCTAAGGAAGTCATTCTGACAGCGGGGGAAGAAGCGATAATGGATAAAAAAACTAGAATCATCAAAAAGTCTAAAACTTCAAATCCCAATGTCTTTTCTTATATGAGCGGAGCGTTAAGTTTTAGAAACACACCACTAACTAGTGTTTTCAAAGACTTGGAAAAATTTTTCAATGTCAATATTGATTGCCAAAATAATGCATTGCAAAATTGCAGCTATTCGATGACTCAGCAAAAAATCGAGCTAAAGCAGGTTTTACATAATTTAGAAAAGCATTTCGATATTCAAATAAAAAAGACAGGCGAAAAGTATATCATATCTGGAGGCGGTTGTTAGAAACTGCTTAGTACACTACATTTCAACTTTTTACATCTTACAAAGCATCACTTTTTTCAAAATCATGTTTGAAAACTTAGTACATTACCATCTAAATTCAAGCATTGACGCAAGTAATAAACAATTGTCCTTTTCCTTTTTTTAAACACATTTTGTCAAAGATAATCTTTTTCACCTCTTTGACTCTTTTCTGTTTATGTCTATTCCCAAATGGTTTAGTTGCTCAAAACCTTTTAGATCAGCGGCTTGATTTTAGTATGCAAAACCAAACCATCGAAGAAGGTTTATGGGATTTAAGTAAAACGGCGAATATCCAAATTTCATTTAGCAATAATAACTTTACGGGACAGACCTATTCTTTCTCCTTTCGAAATCAAACCTTAGAATACATACTTCGACAAATATTAAAAGAAACCCCAACTACTTTTTCAGTCGAAGGAAATCAAATTTTTATTTTAAAAAAGGCTCCGATAAAATTCACACTCAGTGGATATGTGGAAGACCAGAAAAGTGGAGAGCGACTGATCGGTGCAAATATTTATGATCAAGTTTCAAAAAAAGGAACAACGACTAATGCCTATGGTTTTTTTAGTCTAAGTCTCAAAGAAGAACACCCAAAATTACAAATCTCTTATCTAGGTTATAAAACGAAAGTTCTTTCCATCAATGAACCTAAAAACCAACGGTTAAATATTATCCTACAACCCGCATTGACGTTACAAGAAATTATTGTCTCCGACAAAGATAGTTTGAAGTCTTTTGCTTTTGAGAATCCAGGAGATCATCTTGCGAAGGGTAAACCTATGGAGCACCTGCCTTCGCTTGGCGGTGAAGTTGACATCCTACGAATTATCCAACAGCTTCCCGGTATTCAGAGTGGCACCGATGGGCTTGGTGGCTTACATGTCCGAGGAGGAAACACGGATCAAAACCTTGTTCTCCTAGATGGCGTACCAATCTACAACCCGTATCATACCTTAGGGATTTATTCTATTTTCGATCATAAAACAATTAAAAATGTAAATTATTATCGAGGTCATTTTCCAGCTCGATACGGTGGTCGAGTTTCTTCTGTTGTTGATGTTCGTACAAAAGAGGGTAACAATAAAGAATTTCATGCACAGGCTAGTATAGGATTAATAGCAAGTAAAATCATTTTAGAAGGTCCAATAAAAAAAGACAAAGGAGCATTCATCATTAGCGCTCGTCGTACGCACCTTGATCCTTTTTTAAAAAAATATTCCACTAAACAACGAGAGAAAGAAAATCAAACAGGATCTTATAATTATATTTTCGGAGATATTTTAGGAAAATTCAACTATACCCTTTCTCAAAAAGACAAACTTTATTTGAGTTTCTACAAGGGTAAAGATGATTATGAAAACAGGAAAGCTTTTACCAGTAATTTAGATAATACCGTATGGAGTTTTTCTGAAGATCAAAGTTTCTATTGGGGAAACACGCTTGCTGTTGCGCGCTGGAATCATCAGTTTGGAAATAAGTTATTCTCAAATTTCACCTTTACACATAGCCGCTTTGATTTCAATTCTAATGAACGAGTCAATGATCAGTATAGCGACGAAAACTTTCCGGACAATAACTTTTTCTCTCAATCGGCTTATCGCTCCAAAATTGAAACAAGCACTGCAAAAACAGATATCGATTATGTACCTAACACGGCGCATTATTTACGGGCGGGGATTAGTGCTGCACAAAATACATTTACGCCAGGTATTGCAAATACCCAGGACAGTAGTTTTACTTTTTACGGAAACCTTTTACCTGATTCGATATTAAATGCTCCAATAATAAAAGGGCTTGAACTGAATGCCTACTTGGAAGACGAGTGGTCTGTGCATCCAAACTTGCGTTTGAACTTTGGGTTTTACAGTTCTTTCTTTTCAGTACAAAACAAAAATTACTTTTTAATAGATCCTCGGTTTTCATTAGAATGGGATGTACTTCCGACATTTCAGTTAAACATTTCCGCCAATAAAACGAGTCAATATTTGCATCTTTTGACTACTTCTGGTTCTGGCTTCCCGAATGACCTTTGGGTG
>CAYXQH010000783.1:0-3009 GCA_964467425.1 uncultured Saprospiraceae bacterium | reverse complement strand
TCTCTTGATTTTGAAAAATTTAAAGGGACAATACATTCGAGACTACACATGATTCCAAAACTCCGCCAACGATTGGTTTATGTCCCTTTTAGTATTGATTATCCATATTGGGTAGATGATCCCAATTTTGATATCGATATGCATATTCATCATATTGCTTTACCGAAACCGGGTAATTGGAAAACGCTTCGAAAAGTGGCTTCTCAAATTTTCAGTAAACCATTGGATCATTCCCGACCGCTTTGGTCGTTTACTTTTGTGGAAGGCTTAGATAATATACCACAAGTTCCAAAAGGATCTGTGGCAGTAATCTCAAAAATCCATCATGTCGCTATTGATGGTGTAGGTGGCGCTGGTGTGTTAAGTTTAATTTTTGATTTTACTCCAGAGACCAAACCGATTCCGAAACCAAGACCTTATAAAGCAAAGCCAATTCCAAACGAGCTGTCGATGATCATGAAAAGCACAATGAGCTTTGTTGAAAATCCTTTTAAATTTCCCAAGTTGGTCGGTGAAGCAGTAACCGCATCTTTTAAAGCTGGCGTTTTGACCAGAGTAAAAAAAGCGAATCTTCCAACGGCTCCTTTTTCAGCACCTCCTACTCCACTCAATGGTATTGTTTCGCCTCGTCGGAAATGGAACACCGCTATTTTATCTCTTGATAGAATAAAAGCCTTGAAGAATATCATGCAGACGACTATGAATGATGTGATGCTTGCTATTTGTGCAGGAGCTTTAAGGCGTTATCTTTTAGAAAAAGAAAAGCTACCCATTAAACCTCTAGTGGCAATGGTACCTATTTCTACACGAACCAAAGGGGAAGGTGATTCAGAAGGAAATAACATTTCTTCTATGCTGGTTCAATTAGCAACAAATGTTGAAGACCCTATTGATCGACTTGAAGCTATTCATGAAAACACCATTCGTGGCAAGTCTTATCAAGGAGCTATTGGCGCAAAGACCTTAGCAAATATGGCGGAAGCCATTCCATTTGGTGTTGCGAATCAGGCCGCAAGATTATACTCTCGTTTTCAAGTCGCAGAAATGCATAATCCTGTTTTCAATGTAACGATCACGAATGTTCCAGGTCCTTCTTTTCCATTATATTTAAATGGGCACAAACTACTTTCCATCATGGGAATGGCTCCTGTTTTAGATGGAATGGGTTTGATCATCACGATCTTAAGTTATGATGGCCATGTAACGATCAGCCCAACTTCTGATGCGAATTCAATGCCTGATGTAGATGTCTTCACTCGTTATATCCGAGAATCTGCAAATGAACTCGAAGCAGCTGTTTTAAAAATTAAAACGAAGAAAACAAAGAAAAAGAAAGTAGTTAAAAAAGCTGCTTCTGATGCACTTTTTGCACATTTCAAAAAACAACTTAAAGAGCGTGCTCAATATATTAAACCCAATAATGGTCTATTCCAATTTATGGTAACAGGAGATGCTCCTACCACATGGAAAGTTGATCTGAATGTATCTCCGGCAGTAGTTCGACGTGGAAAAGCCAAAGAACCCGACGTAACATTTACAATTTCGGATAAGCACCTCATGAAGATTGGTCAGGGCAAAATGAACTTACAAGCCGCATTTATTCAAGGACGTTTAAAAATTGATGGCGATTCTGCGAAAGCGATGAAGCTTGGATCGATATTGTCTAAGTTGGACAACCTGCGGTTGTAATGATAGTCCCGATTAAAATCGGGAAATGATGGTCCCACCTCCGGCGGGAAATGATAGTTCGACCTACGGTCGAAAATAGCGGATTGCCTTCGGCGAAAATTGGATTTATTTAAAGGCTTTATTATTGCCGAAGGCAATCTATCATTTCATGCCGAAGGTATGACTATCATTTTCGAGCGCAGCGAGAACCATCATTTTCCGACTAAAAGTCGGAACCGTATTTTTTCGACTGAAAGGAGAAAAAGCCATTTTCGCCGAAGGCGAACTAGCTATCCCGGATCTGATTCTGCTCCGGACTTCTGACGCAGCAAGCCTTTGAAAGCATCCATCACGGTGTTGCCATCTCGAATTACTTTGTAAACTTCAGCAGTAATTGGCATTTCAATATTATATTCTTTTGCTAGTTCCATAACTACACCGCAGGTCTTAACACCCTCTGCAACCATCGACATATCTTCAATGATTTCATCGAGGTTTTTCCCTTGCCCTAATTGGAATCCAACATGACGGTTTCGACTTAATGAACTAATGCAAGTTGCTACTAAATCGCCCATCCCTGCAAGTCCCGAAAACGTTTGTGGTTTCCCTCCCATAGCAACACCAAGTCGTGTTAATTCTGCCAATCCCCGAGTGATCACAGCAGCTCTGGTATTATCTCCTGCACCTGCTCCGTCGCCCATTCCTGCAGCGATCGCGATCACATTTTTCAAGGCTCCTCCAAGTTCACAGCCAATCACATCTTCATTTGTATACACTCTAAAAAGCCCTGTTTTAAAAACCTTTTGCAGCGCAACAGCAATTGTATCATCAACCATAGCGATGACAGATGCAGCAGCTTGTCCAGCTAATATTTCTCTAGCTAAATTCGGTCCTGTTAAAACGCCAGCTGGATGTCCTGGCATAATCGTTTCGATTATTTCAGTCATGCGCATTCGGGTACCTTGCTCTAGTCCTTTTGACAAGCTCACGATTGGAACCCAGGGACGAATATATTTTTTTGCATCTTCTAAAACATGTCTGAAACTTTGCGAAGGTATGCCCATCACAATGACATCCGCATCCTGAACAGCTTCTTTTATCGATGTTGTTGCCTGGAGTGATGCTGTTAATTTTGCACCTGGCAAATATTTTTCATTCCGGTGATGTTTATTAATCTCCTCTACAGTAGTACTATTTCTTGCCCACATTTTTGTAGGTGTATTTTGTGCAGTTAGGGAAGCAACTGTTGTGCCCCAGGAACCGCCACCAAGAAGACCGACTTTTAGTTTCATGTGGTTATGTGGTTATGTGGTTATGTGGTTATGTGGTTATGTGGTTATG
>CAYXQH010000782.1:0-3016 GCA_964467425.1 uncultured Saprospiraceae bacterium | reverse complement strand
AAGTCCTAGATCCCGACATTTCGTCGGGGACAAAAAAGTACGAATAAGGTTAAAATGCTAAAGTCCAGTATAGACATACTCTTATTTCCAAATTACAATCTTTCCTTCTTCCATTCGATCTCCATCTATTAATCGGAAGAAAAAGACACCCTTTGCAAAGCGATGGCTTAGTATATTTTCAGAGAGCGGATTTCCAGGAATAACTGGCCAGTTTATCCTTGAAACTTGTTTACCAGTTGCGTCAAATAGTTCAAAACTTACCTGATTACTAAGTACTTCTTTTAATTCTATAGTTATAATATCTGTAGCAGGATTCGGGAAGATAGAAAAATCAGCTTTTGGAGGGAATAAGATTTTAACGGTATTCGAATAATCAAAAAGACCATTTGACTTAACTGCTTTTATACGATAAAAATTTTCACCGAAAAGAGGAGCAAGGTCGGTGAAATTATAGGAGCCAAGACCATTAGAAGGGATACTTTCCAGTGTTTCAAAAAAAGGACCTCTCTGGATTTCATATCGGTCCACATCGTCTTCCAACGTGACTTCAAATGAAAGATCGATTGCTTGCGTAATTGCTACAGCTTCCAAGTTGATTATTTCAAAAAAGTCAGGACCACAATAAGGATATATTTCTGTATCTCGAATGGTTTCCAAACCTGCAGCATCTGTTACCTTTAAACGAATTCGAAACCAATAATTTGCATCATCTTCACAGCCTACAGGAGTAATTAGCACTTGAGGATTTTTTTCAAAAACCGGCGTTTCTGGATGCTGATGAGAATTATGGTGTAAAAAAGTTTGCCATTCATAAGTAAGTGCATCACTTGAATGTTCCAAATCTGTAACGTCTGCATCCAGGGTGTATAAGGTATTACCATTCATGGAATAAAAACTACCATTTTTTGGATCAATGATCTCTACTTGAGGAGGTGTATTGTTTAAAGAAATGATCAAAGTGTTTTCATGGCTGGCACCAAGGCTGTCGGTAACCGTTAGTTTTACTGTAAATGGAGTAGGGGAATCACTAGAAGCTACAAACTCATGAAAGGGATTAACCGATGTGCTTTCTTCTCCATCACCAAAATCCCAATGATAAGTAATTGGTAATCCAAAAGGATCGTATGAATCGCTTGCATCAAAATTGACGGTCAATGGAGAGGGGCCATAAATCGTATCTGCTTTTGCAATAGCAACAGGCAAAGGATTGCCACCATAACAGATCTTTCGAATGTCTCCTCCGTTTCTTGTAGTTGTATAATAGAGGCAACCATCTGAGGGATGCTCAACGATTTGAATGATTTGATTCGTGGCATCATGGAAAGGAGTTATTTTTTGAATATTATTTTCGGCATCAAATTGAATGGTTCTTATCCAACCACTAAAGTCTGCATGAAAATATAAGCCTTTATATTCTTCTGGAAAATTATCGCCATGATAGAAGGTTCCTGTAATACTGGAGTTGCCATCAAATGCTTCGGATTCAATTGGCGATTCAGCTGAAGTAATATCGATAGGTTTTAAAGTTCCTTCATCGTCAAAGATTCCGATGTAGGCTTTTGTCGGTAAATTCCATTCGTTATGCCCCCAGGTAAGGATTGGAATGGTTTCCATCCTAGGGTTGGCATCTGATGGAATAGCTATATTTTCGTTGCAGGGATTTGGGAAAAATACTTCGCCGTTTTCTCTAGCTTCTGCAAACAAATCTTTAAAATTAAAATACTCTTCAGAACAAGAGCCTCCATTGAAAAGCGGATTTGGAGCAAGCGGGTTTTGCATTTGATCAACAGTCCAAAACCCCCAAAAAGGAGAAAGCCCTTCTTTAAATGGCCAGCCGAAGTTTAGACCACCTTTTTCGGCAATGTTTAATTCCTCCCATCGTGAAGCACCAACATCTCCGATAAAAAGCGTTCCAGGATCAGCATCTTCGGGATTGTGACTCCCTGTATTTTCAATCAAGATCATTCGAAATGGATTTCTAAAACCGTAGACCCAGGTTCGAGAAGCCGCAGACCTTGGAGCATTACTATCATAAAAAGGATTAGAAGGAATACCATCTCCCGTTTCCGGATCAATCCTTAAAACCTTTCCATTGAGGCTTCCAAGGTATTGGGATTTAAAAGAACCAATGTCTTGATCTTCACTGATTATGCCATCGGCAAGTGCCTGTTCTGCATAAGAACCATAAGTATCGCCACCAACATCAACACCTTGATTAGAATTGCCGTCTCCGCAAGAAATCAAAAGGGTTTCATCTTCACCGAAAATCAAAGAGCCAATCCCATGTGATTCATGATATAAAGGAATACCTGTTGTAATATCTTCGCCTAGCAGAATCTTTCGACTCCCCATTATTATTTGCGTGTAATTAGATGCCGCATCTGCGGTATATCTGGTGACTCGACCAATTGAGGCCTGGTTAGTACTTGTCGAATCAGCATTATACTCCGATGTTCCATAATGCAATAAGTAATGTCGATCTACTGCGTAAAGCAAATAAAAGTGACCATTATTGAAAAAGTTTGGATCGAGCGCAAAGCCAAGTAACCCGTGATCTCGCCAATTGCCTACTTCTTCGTGGATGTCTAATATTGGCATTGGAAGTTGAATCCCGTTGGTATCGACAATATGTACACGACCAGCTTTTTCCCAGATAAACATTCGTCCCGATTCATCAAATTCAATACCCATTGCCATCTCTATATCAAGGTCTAAAATTTGATCAGAGAAATTTTCAGGAAGCTGCGCATGGATGAATGCTCCATTTGAAAGGAATAGGATCAGAAAAAAAAACCGCATGCAATATAGTTTATCTTGTTCTTTTGTTAAATTTGAATATTCGAAAAGCATATGTAAAACTAAGAAAACTACCCTTTTAATGAAAATTCAAAGTGTCATATCTCTTCCAGTTCTCTTATAATACAGAAACTTTAACTGTAGTTTCTTGCTGATATTAGAATAAAAACAAGCTTTTAATAAAGGCTTATTTTTTATTGGAATTCAATGCTTCTATACG
>CAYXQH010000781.1:0-3021 GCA_964467425.1 uncultured Saprospiraceae bacterium | reverse complement strand
GCGCTTGCAAAATATGATACAGCTGAAAAATCAAAACTTCATAATCAAATAAAAACAGAAGCCATCCTTTCAGAGAAAGAATGGCTTCTGGAAAAGCTGTAAACACTTCAATGTTTATTTCATTTTCACGATCATTTCTGTTCTTATAGAACCATCTTCTAATCGAATGGTCAATAAGTAACTTCCATCTGGAACATTCCGTAAATCAATCAATTCTTCCAATATAGTTGTTTGATCCATTTGTTTTGTCCAAACCGGTTGTCCTAATAGGTTATACACCTGAATCGTTAAGTTTTGGCTTTCCTTTAATTCGCCAGAAAGATTAAACAAGCCTGCATTTGGATTCGGGTGAATATCCAGATTTGCAAATTCCAGTTCTTCACTCGAGGTTAAGAAAGAAAATTCAAACCAGTTTATATTAAATAATGGAGCAGTTATTTCTACTCTTAATTGATGTTCACCCTGAGGTAAAACAGCCTCTGTACTCGTCGTTGTCCAATCTTGCCAACCCCCTGTTGACGGGAATGTTACCGTATGTAAATCAGTAGCATTTCCACCTGCATCAATCAATTGCATTTTCACAGCTCCCATTTCACTCAATGCTGCTGTTCTATAATCCACTCGGTACGTCCCTGCCTGCCCAACATTTATAAAATAATCTGCATAGTCTCCCACATCGAGGAATCCAATGTTCTCCCCTCCTCCATTATCTGTTGTACTTTCCAACTGAATACCTGATTGGAAAAAGTAGTCTTCCGCCTCTATTTTACCAGGAATAGGATGAACAACAAATATGTTGTTTTGAACAACTCGCATCGAGAAATTATTCAAGGTAGTACCATCGGTTGCATTCATTACATTTCCACTCCCATTATAAGAAATACGAATCACGTCAGTTGAAGTAAAAGTATAGTCAACATCAATAGTAATAATTCTGGTATTTGAATTATTCAGAGTTGTTGAAATTATTGGAATCGAATTACCATTAACGAAAACTGTCATTCCAGAAGGAGATCCCGGGATTGGGCTTTCTAAAAGTTTATTAAGATTAAGCTGAATCGTATTTTCATCCAATGTCTTAGCTGCAACAAATGAAGTTCCCAAATTCGTTGAAGGTCCAACTTCCGTAAAATTCATACTACCAACATTAAACCCGGTTACATCACAATGCAAACTTATATTCGAATCATCAGGACTAAGCACAAGATTAGAAATATTAAGCGTTTGCCAGGTTTGCCAATCGCCTGTATTTGGAACAGCAACCAGCCCGGTAATATCTGCTCCATCTACTTCTAGATGTAGTCTTGAATCTGTCCCAATGGTTGCAACACGAATTTCAACATCATAAACAGCATCATTTGCTACATCAACGGTATATTTCATCCATTCACCTCCATTAAACCAACCGACATTGTAACCATTCGTATTTACATTATCCATTGTTAATTCAATATCAACACCATCATTTCTATAAGCCCAGCCTTGGTTCCATGTAGTAAAGTTCCCTGTTGAAACCTGGTAATTTGCTACGTCTCCATCTTGATACGCTGCACCATTTGATCCCATATCAAAATCAGTACAGTAAATTAAACCTGGTATTGTGTTATTGGTATAAGGTTTAGTGCCACCCACTTCAACTTGTCTAAACATCGCATCAACCACATCCGGCTGATACCTGCAATTTTCCAGTTTTATATCTTCTGTTAATTGCATCAGGGTTGCCTTAACGAATGCAGCAGAAGGTTGCGAACCATTTCCTTCCCAATAATCTAATAGCGTTTGGTAATCCGCTGATCGATCCACTGAAAGTGGTCCTGCAATATCATCAATCTTTTTATTTGGCCACCATGCCCAGCCCATATTATATTCATCAAACAATTCAATAGCGTCTTTAAACCAAACATTTGAATTCTCTCCTGTTTCACCAAAATAGATTGGTACATTATAAGTGTCACGAATATTCAAAACCCATTGAATAGATGCTTGATCATTAATTGACCAATATTTATGCGGACTATACACCATGTTATTATCCCAAGGCGGCGTTAAACCAGTAAAATCATTCGCCCACCAATTTCCTTCTATAAAAATGATGTGGTTTGTATCTACAGCGCGAATACTATCCGTTATTTCATAATATAAATCTCTCAAAGGAGTATTCCCTGTCATATTCCAATTGGTCTCATTGATAAGATCATAACCTGCCACCCATTTCTCGTCTACATATCTTTCGGCTAATCTTTTCCAAAGTGCGACTGTTTTTGCCTGATTCGCCGGAGATTCCCAAAGCGATGGTTTATCTTCATCATAATCCGAAATTGCCTGATCCATCCCCTGCCCTCCTGGTGCAGCGTGTAAATCCAAAACAACATACATATTATTAGCAGCACACCAGGCAATCAAACTATCAGTCATTTCAAAACCTTTCGTTAACCAGGTATTTTCTCCAGGAACTGGCTCATCTTCTATCGGTAAAGTGAAAAGGTTGTAATGCATCGGCAATCGAACAGAGTTAAAACCCCAGGAAGCTAAGGAATCAATGTCTATTTTTCGAACATGATTGGCATGCCAGGCATCATAAAATTCCTGCGTATCAGCTTCTCCAATTAGTGCAACAATCTCTTCACGTAACTGATGTTGTGCACCTGCGAATCCCGCAGTTTTCATCATATATCCTTCCTGCAACATCCATCCACCCAGCCCCATGCCTTTAAGGATGAATGGATCACCATTTTCTCTCACGATTTCTGTACCACTGGTACTTAAAAAACTTTGACTAAAGGAAAAAGATGGCAATAAAAAAATGCTTATTAAGCAAACACATAGGTACTTGTAGCGCATGATATTAGTTTAAATTTGTTCAAATTCTTATGATTGACCCCCAAAATAGTAAAATCCTACATTTTCTATTTGTAAAACAAACTTTGAAGACTTCATGAGTACATTTATAGTACTTAAAATTGGATTTTGAATGTAAAAAAATCAGAATTAAACTCCAAAAATTATCTTTGAGGTGTTTAT
>CAYXQH010000780.1:0-3025 GCA_964467425.1 uncultured Saprospiraceae bacterium | reverse complement strand
ATAAACATTTTTGGTATTCACTGGAGACCGAAGCTCCTTCCAATAAGATTTGGTCTATTTGGATAGATGTCCCGAATTGGAAAGAATGGGATACAGGATTAAAAGATGCCTCCATAAATAGTGTTTTTAAAATCAATTCAAAAGGAACTATTATTTCTTTGGAAGGAAGGAAATCTAAATTTAAAGTGGTAGAATTTATCGAAGGAAAATCATATACGATTAAAACAAAATTACCTCTTGGCAGTTTATATGTCAAGCGATATTTAGAAACTAAAAACGGCAAGACTATATTCACTCATGAAGTATGGTTTAAAGGATTAACGAAAGGAATATTTGCCAAAGCATTTGGAAAGAAATTCCGAGCTATGTTACCAGAAGTTCTTCATAATATAAAACAAATAGCTGCATCGAATGATACCAATTAAAGTGATATATCTTGCGAATATAATTGTTGCTGGATGGATTAGTATATCAAGTCTATTTTTCCCTAAAACCGCATTAATTACTGTTTTCACTAATGATTTTCAGTATTCAGAATCTATTCGTTTAGTTGGAGCATTATGG
This sequence comes from uncultured Saprospiraceae bacterium, assembly GCA_964467425.1. Taxonomy (GTDB): domain Bacteria; phylum Bacteroidota; class Bacteroidia; order Chitinophagales; family Saprospiraceae; genus JAHDHW01. The sequence continues at coordinate 2,461 of CAYXQH010000780.1, read as the reverse complement.
GGTGGAATTTTTATTCTCTCCATTTTAGGTTTGTTTTATCCTCAAAAAATGAGCCTTATCCTTTTATTCCAGCTAATATATAAATCCTCCTGGTTGATTTTTGCTGCTCTTCCTGCAATAATTCATGGAAACCCCTACCCTAAAAGTATGGCTATATTTTTCGTAATTTGGGTGCTCGTACTACCATTCGTTATTCCCTGGAAAAGTATATTTTAAAGACAAAACAAAAAGGCGGAACACAATAAAGAGTAGTAGGTCTATGTTTTCCATTCAGATAAACAATCAAGCGGAATTGCTAACTTGTTCATAATTTCTAAATGAAAAAGCACCTAAGTACTAACACAGCATTTTTTATAGGTCTATTCTGTATCTTGCAAATCCCGCTATTTGCTTCTTCTATTTCAGATAAAAAACTTACCACTCATACCTTTTCCGATACTATTCCTCCAAAAGAATATCTTGTTAATTTTAAAATAAAGTTTTGCGATAGTCTGGTAAAACATGAACATCCCTGGTCTATTAGTCTTATCGATGAAAAAGGCAAGTATAAGAAAGCTTATAAAATGAGGGGAGATTTTTCAACCTTTAAACTAAGTAAAGGCTCTTATACTTTATGGACAAAAGGAGGGCATCACCATCGACCTATAAAGATTGATGGTCCACGAAATGATACGATCAAAATTTGTAAAGATTATTTTTTAAATAAAATCATTAATGACACCACTTTAACCATTGCTGAACAAGTAGAAATTGGAGATACATTCCATTTTGTTTTTGGATATCCTGGTTGTGCAGGGCCATCACAAATTGATACGATACAAATAGTTCGATTACAAGATAAATTCGCGGGTAAACTTAAAGCCTGGACAAAGAGTGCTAAAACACAAACCTTCACGGAACGGCAATTCGAATTAACTCAAGCAGAGTTTAATATATTTTACAGAATCGAAAAAGAATGTAGACTATTTAAGCTGAGTTCAGGATCATGTTCGGCCAGCCCCATTGTATATTACTTTAAAGTAAATGATGAAGGTGTTGGATTTGGTGACAATAGCTGTTCCAAGAATTCTTATGGCAGATTTAGGAATAAATTATTGGAAGAAGAAAATTAGTTCTTATCCATCTGAAAGTCTATAAAATTGATCCAATACGTGTATAAAGCAAAGGAAAATAAAACTCTAAAACGCTGCTATTCTTATTACGACAAAGAGCTGACGCTCCTACTTTTCCACAAGAATTAATGTCAAATAATTCGTATATTACTTTTAAAATCTAATCTTCTGTATAATTGACTAAAGCATGATTACGATGAAAGAATTTTCCCTATTCAGCTTTCTATTCCTGGTTTTATTTTTTGGTCTTACCAACTGCTCCGACGAAGACCAATTGGTTACTCCGCCTGATAATACAGGAAATGGCTCTATGGACACAATGGATACATCCGGCAACAATCCTCGAACTTATTCAACAGAATCTTTTACTATAGGAGATTGGGGGATTGAAATTTATGTGCCCAGTGATTATGATAGCACGGAACAATATCCGGTAATTTATTTTAACGATGGTGACTTATATGCGGATGTCTTTGGCTTTTTACCCACCTTGGAAGCACCAGCTTTTATAATGGTAGGAATTTCGGGAAGCAATGACAGAGCGGAACGTTTTTCACCTTATGACGATCCGGTTTTGGGCAACTATACACCCAGTGCAGATATTTATTCCGATGCTATAGTTAATGAAATCATGCCTTTTGTTGAAGATAGATATTCAATAAATAACTTTAAAAAAGCAATTTTCGGTATTTCCTTAGGCGGCTTACATGCGACTTGGCTAGCGATTAAATATCCGAATGCGTTTAATTTTGTTGGTGCAATTTCACCTTCCTATTGGGTTGCCAATGAAGCAATATTTGGAGAGGATCTGAGTGGTTTAAACCCTCCAGGTGTAGGCACATCGACTAAAGTTTATTTTGATCGTGGTTCTTCAGAATGGAGAAATCATCTTTCATTTGTTTCGAAATTAAAAGCTACGGGCTTGAATTATGGGCAGTCCATTTTTTACTATGAAGTACTTGGAGCGGACCACACCACAGAAGACTGGCTAATAAGAATTGACAATCCATTCCGCCTATTTATCGAAGGGATCGATTTCTCAGATGAACCTACCGATTTAGATTTTCGTTCTTACTGTGCATTTGACCTTACCAATAATGATGCAAAAACAACAAGAGCTAACCCCATTATCTATTACGAAAACGGTATTCGATTTTCAGTAATGCCAGAAGCTGAATACACCATCACTCAGGGAAGTGGATCGATTGCTGATGACGGCACCTACAACATCAGCAACGGCTCGTCGATGGTAGTTGAAGCTGCTTACAAAGGTTTAACAGATGTCACGACACTAAATACATGCAATTAGAAAAAAGAACAAAATGATGAATTTCCGAAAAGCAAGAAAA
>CAYXQH010000779.1:0-3027 GCA_964467425.1 uncultured Saprospiraceae bacterium | reverse complement strand
CATAACGCAATAACATTATGATACATTTAATATATAGTCATAATCAGTCATTATGTAAAATTGTTTTGTTGTCGTTTTATAGTTGAATATCCTTACAAAAGAAATATAAACGACAAACATTTTGATGGATAGCCTAAGTTTAAAGCACAATGTCTCGCATCCCGGTAATTACTGAAGTCCCTGGTGAAGTGGCTTCAAATAGTAATTCCTCTTTAAGTTCTGAATCAATATCTATAGCAACTTCTAAGGGACTTGATATTCCTTTGCGGAAAGTTTCACGCGCCATTGAGATTGACTTATTACGCATGAGTCCTAGCTGATTAAACAGCAATGGATCAAATGGCCGCAAGGATGAGAACGTAAGTCCTGTCAACATTTCAATCGTTGTCAATCGAACCTGTTCCAATACTGGTGCAAAGGGTAATGGAGTTTTACTGTCATAATCACGTTGCCAAATCAAAAATCCAGCTGACCGCATTGCTCCATTCAATTGAATTGTAATTACTTTCCAAAATCCTGCCGGAATACGAATCGGGATTTCATTCGGTCCATTTTTGTGCTTCGGATCATCTTCAGTAAACACGGGTCCAGTAAAGACACACGCACGTCTGTTGTTATTTTCAACGTGCTCTAGCATCCAATCTTCTATATTTCCCCATGCATGATCGTGCAAATTCTCATGTTGAGGAACAATATTGGACCATAGATCACTTTCGAGTTCTGCAATAGAAGCTTCCTTTTTATCACCCCATGAGAGACTCTTACGCCGTGCTAAGTGTCCCTGATCCCAGGGGTTGGGACCAAATACACCATCTTTACTCTCCCGATAACCACGATCTCTATCAACCTGGAGTGTTGCAGGTTGAATTTTTGAGTCGACTCGGAATCTGCGTTTAGTGAACTGAGATGAAGATAATGTTGCTCCATCTATATTATGGGCAGAAACAAAAGCAAATCCTCGTTTCTGATTAAATAGTATGGAGTGGCGTGAGTGATGGACATATCCTCCCCCAAACGCCAATGATAATACCCGATCATTTGGTGTGGGAAGTGGAATATTTTGACCTGCTATAAATTTGGGATTATAAGGCATAGTACTATATTTTAGTGATAGGAAGTCTTACACTTGTATTAACTCTTCTTCCAAGAATCCTTTATTAGTTGCAATAATTGATTAATACCAGATGTCCCTCCTGATAGAACAGCTGCGGTAAATAAGACGTCAATGTATGAGAGAATTTTATAGTTGAGACTCTCCTCTATTTGTATAAAATCCCTTAGAATAGTAACCGCTGTAATAGCTAAAACTAATCCAGTTGCAAAAGCGACTTTACGTACATAAGCAGATCTTTTAACATCAATATCATTGATGTTTTGCCTTGTTGTTTTCTCGGTTTTTTCTAAGATACTTATTTGATTATCCATTCGCTCTAAAGCTCTTACCTGATCATCAGTTTTTGTTCCGAATAACTCTTGGTCTAATATTATTCTCCTTACCCGCTTCTTATTTTCTTTAGCCAAACGTAAAGCGTCTATCGATTTTGCTCTAGATTCTACATTGCTTTCGTCCTGTGGGAAAAACACAGCTATTAATTGATCTAGCAAAGCGCCTACAATTAATAATTTGACAAAAACATTACCAAGTAAGCTTGATGGATCCTCCATATTCCATATTAAAGGATTAAGCTTATCGAATTTGGTCAGAAAAATTCCTGTAACAATCAAGAAGGTAATTAATAGCCACCAATATTGCTTTAATACATTCATAATCACAAATTTTAGGTTTTCAAATTGTTTCGTAACTAAGCTTTATCGGTTTAATAACCCTGTACGATACATCATGATCTGCTCCTTTATCCTGACTTCTTGAGCAGACGTTAGTTCTTCCATCCATGCATCGTCTACATAGTTCATGTAATTGTGTATAGGAGCATACTCATCTGTTTTACATGCATTATGCGGCTTTCCTCTATCCGGAGTTCCATAGTTGGCGTCACGATGGGCAGGAGTATCAGGCACATGATCCCCAATCCGATCACAACCATCTTGAAAAGTATGATATAGGCCCAACCAATGTCCAACTTCATGGACACCTGTCATTCCTAAATTATATGGAGATGCATTCCCCCCAGGTAGTGACTCATCTAATACGACCACTCCGTCCATTAGTGGATCGCCCGCTAAATCAAATGGGAATGTTGCCCATCCTAATAATCCAGAAACCAACCCTCCGGTATAAAAATTTAAATACTTTTTAGTGTCAAGACCAAGTGAAGTTTTAGCTTCACGTTCTGAAGCAGAACCATGACCCATGAAATACCAATTATAATTATCAATAAATTGAACCTTTGATTCACTATATTTAAAAGTCAAGTTTGCCCCAGAAAAGGCTTTGTTAAGTAAAGAAATTTGCTTTTCTCTTTGATTTTTTTTTATTCGTCCTCTCGCGCCATGAGTAATGTGATGAAAGCGGATCTCAATGGTTAATTTAGAATAAAGTCTTCTTCTGGATTTATTCGAAGAAATTTCTTCATCTACTCTAAGTATCTCTATTGGCGTTGGTATTTTTGTTGCGCACCCTCTTCCAAATTTGGAAAATTCCCCTTTACTTTTGAATTCTTTATTATTAATATAAAATGCCATTTTAATTTGTTATTAGCTTGATTATTAAATGAATAATCAATTTTATAGTTTTTTTTAAAACAAAAACATACCCAATAGTGGGTAAATTTTGTTCAAGCAGACTTATAGGTGCGGTTGAAAATCAGAATTCCTGAGTCATTCCACACACGTTTTGCTCCACTCCTCTACCTTCTTGGCAAAAAGAGTGTTCCATTACATTTTTAAAGAAACTTTTGGAATAGGAAAAAAATCTATAAAGAAAAGATAGTTGTTTATAATCGCTTTTTACCCAAGCAAAGTGTACATAACGCAATAACATTATAGAACATTTATGATATTCCATAATCAGTCATTATGTAAAATTGCTTAATGGTCGTTTTCCATTTGACTATCCTTACAGTATTA
>CAYXQH010000778.1:0-3034 GCA_964467425.1 uncultured Saprospiraceae bacterium | reverse complement strand
GATAGCTTGATTTGGATGTCAAATCCCAATTACATGACTATTTTGAATCCGGCCAATAATGAAATTAAAAAAATTAAGGCAGATTCAACAAGTATCGTCTACGACCAACCTAGGAGTTTTAATAATCTTATGTTTGATGAGTCAGGCAAAGTTTTATTAAGTACCCAGTTAAGTGAAACAGGAGAGTCTGTCATTCAGGGGATTTCTGAAAAAGGACAACTGAAAGATATTTTACGATGCAAAGGCACATATACAAAGCGAACAATTATTGAACATGAAGGGCACTACTTTATAAGTTATGATGAAAATCAATTAGTAAAAGTAGATCGCAAAGGGCAAATGGTCAAGACGTATAATTTTACATCTCAAATCGATGGAAAGCCTGCTTCTGCCTGGGTCAATTATGCTCAACTGACAGAAGATGGAACGTTGTGGATTCTTTTGAATACTGGCCAAGTGTATTTTTTAGAAAAAGGTGCGGAAGATTTTATAAAGCATCCAATGACTGATGTAATATTTAATAAAGGAGTAGCTGCAGCTTTTTTAGTGGAAGAGAATGGAGATGTTTGGGTGGGAGGACTTGGTAACCTTTGGTTTTTTGAAGCTGCTTCTGGAAAGACTGTTAATTATGAAGAACCCATTCGCGATATTTTAAAAAACACCTGCAATTTCAGACAAGTTTATAAAGATGCTTCTGGTGTAATCTGGGTTGCTTCTGACTATGGTGCAATAAAGTTAGTGAAGTCGGATAATGTATTTACGAAGTATATGGACGAAGGCAGTGAATATTGTTCGAATGGATTTTGCAGTATGAGAGGAATAGCAGAGGATGAAGCTGGCAATATATATTTTAGCTATTATAACACCATTCATGTTTTAGATGGTCATACAAATTCTTTACGGCCACTCTTTCCACAAAATAATTATTTCAATTTTCCTTTTGGATTAGCCTATCATGATAATGCTCTTTATACTGGAAATGGCAGGCGTATTGATTTAAACACCTTGAGTGTGGATACCTTATTTAATGTGGAGGCAGTTGATTTGGGTTATCCGATGGTTGATCATGAAGAGGAGATATGGCTAGGCTATAGAAATGCCTTATATATTTATTCGCCAGAATCCAAGGGGCTTCGAAAGTTTGAAGATCCCAATAATAAGTTAGATGTGAGTAAATTGGATATTAGCTACATCTATCAAAGTTCGTCAGATGAAAGTATTTGGGTTTGTACATTAGGAGATGGAGTTTATAGAATTAAAAAAGAAGAAGGCGTAATTGGGCATTATAATGCTGATTCTACTAGTGTGCCCAGGCTGAGAAATAATAAGGTGAATGGCGTTTTCGAAGATAGCTCAGGAAATTTATGGCTTGGGACAGGGAATGGCTTACATCGATGGAATTTAAGCACCAATGCTTTAAAAATCTATGATACTAAATCTGGCTTGGCAAATAACTTTATTAATGGCCTTTTATCGGAAGGTGATTCTTGTGTCTGGGTAAGTACAGATAATGGTCTTGCCAGATTGGACATTGATAAAAATAAGATTAGCTTATTTTTTAAACAAGATGGCTTGTCTGCAAATGAATTTAACAGAGTATCTTTTTTTAAATCAAATGATGGCCGAATGTTTTTTGGAGGATTAAATGGAATAAATGCCTTTGAGCCTTCTGGTGATCTTTCAATGCAAAAGCTTAAGAAGAATAGCAAAGTTCTTTTTACAGGATTCTCAAAATTAGATGGAGAGTCGGATAGCATCATTAATCGCCATTTTGGTCTTTCCCCTAAAAAACCTATAAACCTTTCTTATAAGGATCGCTTTTTTAAATTTGAATTCGCCTTAGCAAATTTTAAAAACCCGGGTGCTAATACCTATAGTTATATGTTGGAAGGATTCGAAAAAGAATGGTCGACTCCCTCTCAGGTAAATAGTGCTAATTATAATGGCGTTCCAGCAGGTGATTATACTTTTAGAGTACGAGCGGCTGTTGGTCCAGGGAATTGGAATGATGAGGAATTGAATTTGAGTGTTCATGTTCAGGAAGCTTTTTATAAAACCTGGTGGTTTATGGCGATTTGTTTTTTAGCAGCCTTAGCTATCACAGCCGGTTTTTTAGAATATCGACTGTATATGAGTATTCAACGGAGAAAGACGCTGGAAAAGCAGGTAAGCTTAAGAACACTAGAATTGGAACAGGAGAAAAGAAAGTCGGATGAGCTATTGTTGAACATCCTTCCGGCGGAAACTGCTGAGGAGCTAAAATTATATGGAAAGGCAAAAGCAAAACGATATGATCATGTCACCGTGCTCTTTACAGATTTTAAAGGGTTTACAAATATTGCGAAGCAATTATCACCAGAAGAATTAGTAGCAGAGATTGATTTTTGTTTCCGAAACTTCGATCAGATTATAGAAAAGCATGGACTGGAAAAAATTAAAACGATAGGGGATGCTTATATGTGTGTTGGAGGACTGCCTAAGCCCGATGAAAATAATCCTATAAACGTGATCGAAGCAGCCATTGATATTCGGAACTTTATGGCTCAACTCAAAATTGATCGGGAAAAAGAAAATCGCTTATTCTTTGAAATTCGATTAGGTGTTCATACTGGTGATGTAGTAGCTGGAATTGTTGGAACGAAAAAATTCGTTTATGATATCTGGGGAGAAGCTGTAAATATCGCTGCTCGAATGGAAGATAACTCAGATGTTGGAAAGGTAAATATCTCGGGCTTTACGCATCAGCTTGTGCAGAATCATTTTACATGTAGCTATCGAGGAAAAATCGCTGCTAAAAATATTGGCGAATTGGATATGTATTATGCTGAACGAAAAATTTAGCATACTTAAAGATTCAATGAATAGTCTTAAAAATATCCACAAACGCATCACGGTATTTACTGGAAAAGCCATAGCTTATAATACGAAATTTAAATTATCATATATTTTAAATGTCACAATTGGTCTAAAGTGGTGGTTTTGTTAAAAAGAGCATTTGAATCATTTTTTAAAAATAAAAATTGAAGAAAAAAGT
>CAYXQH010000777.1:0-3035 GCA_964467425.1 uncultured Saprospiraceae bacterium | reverse complement strand
TACCAATATACCATGTGGTTCTACCATTAGGGTGAGGTCAGAGTTGGTTAATGACCCTCTGACTTGTTTTTATGAGTTTGACTTGATTATACCAGATTGTTCAGTGGAGAACAAGTCACTTGAACTGGATTGGCCTGGTATCAGCGAAGATTGCTTTACTACCGAACAAATAGCAACCGTAAGCTGGGCTAGTGAAAACATAGATAATCTTAATATTTTAGTATGTCCAGAATTTCAAGAATGTATTTCGCTCGAAAGTAGTTTGTTTAATAGTAACTCTTATGATTTGACAATGCCTTCTTTTGAGGGTAGGTATACCTTAAGAATAGAAGACGCGACGAGCCCGAATTTCATATTTGTAGAAAGTGATCAATTCATAGTTGAAGCTAGCTGTTTTGATCATGACTGTAGCAGAATTGAGGTGGACTTGACGAGTCCTCTTAACAACCAAATATTCAGACCCAATAATAACGTTACCCTGTTTTATGACGATCAATTGAATAATGATCCTTGTCCATCTAATGGCTTCCAAGTCTGTGTTTCCCAAAGTTCTGATTTCCGAAACCAAAACTGTTTTTCTACTTCTGAACAATCCTATAATTTGGGCAATGGGCTGTCATTAGGCGCCCATTTCTGGAGAGCACGAACATCATTTAACGATCAGGATTTTGGACCCTGGTCAAGAACGAGAGTATTTCTTGTTGAACCAGAAAATCCTGGTTATACACTCGAGGAGAGACTGGTCTGTTCAGATTGGTTATTTGTTACAGATTGTGCTCTTGACGAGTTTGAATTTGATATAGGAGAGGAGGTTTTTACGAGCATGGCTATTACAAATATTGACAGAGACATTTATGTAAGTTCTGTATGGCGCTATAATGATGATCGAATATTTTTTAATAGATCAGAAATTGTGACTGATAATGAATATATCTATGCTGCGAGTTTTACTCCATTAAGATCTGGAGAATATCTTATACAATACGGCATAGGTACTGAAGAAAATGGTGGAGATGATGTAGTGGCTTATAAATCCTTTAGTGTTGTTGGCGATGATTTTTGTGATATTGGATGTCCCGAAATAACATTTCAATTTGCAGAACCTGACACTAATTTTTGCCAAGTTTTTTTCACAGAAACGGACCCATCAATATGTCAAGTTGACCTGGAATACAGAGTAATTGGATCTGAGGATTGGGTTGATATAAATGTTACAGACTGTTGTAGTGCTGTGATAGAAAACTTAGAGCCCGGAACATTTTATGAATATAGAATTAGGAATCAGTGCATTGATGATGATATTACACCAACATTTCCTTCGGCAGCACAATTTGTTACATTATCGTCATGTTTCGATGGCATTCAAAATGGTTTAGAAACCGACATAGATTGTGGAGGTCGATGCGTTCCATGTGATTGTGATACAGAGTTTTACACGGTAGAAACTGATATATCCCAGGATATTGAGTTAAAAGTAAGGACACAAATCATTATGAATAGTTCGATCGGAGGCAACTCTAATTCCATTTTTGAAGCAGGGGAGGAGATTAATCTTCAAAATGAATTTGAAATAGAAGAAGGCTCTGCGATAATCTTGGATATTGATCAATGTCCACCTGAGACCTTTGGATGTACAGATATAGAAGCGCATAATTATAATAGTCAAGCTACCAGAGACAATGGAACCTGTGAGACATGCAGTGATGGCATTGTCAATGGTGATGAGGAAGGGATAGATTGTGGTGGTATAAGATGTGAACCTTGTAGATGTTCTGATTATGAATGGAATCAGGTAGGAGAGGATATCACGGGAACTAATATACATAATGGTTTTGGCCGTTCAGTTGCAATAAATAAGCTTGGGAATATTATTGTTTCAGGAAGTCCTGGCAATGATGACAATGGAAACCTTGCTGGTAGTGTAAGAATCTTTGAAGATTTAGATGGGACTTGGGTTCAGAGGGGGAATACTCTTTTCGGAACAACGAGCAACGATGTGTTCGGTTCTGTTGTCGCAATTAGCGCATCTGGAAATATTATTGCATCAGGGAGTTCTCGAAATGACGAAAATGGTGTTCAATCAGGAAGAGTTAGAGTTTTCGAATGGTCTGGCTCGGATTGGGTTCAATTGGGTCAAAGCATCTACGGGGTTAATCAAAGCGACAATTTAGGTACCAACATGGCGCTTAATGATAGCGGGAATAAATTAGTAATTGGCTCACCCGATAATGATGGAAATGGCGTTAATTCAGGTCATGTACGAGTTTTTGAATTGGTGAATAATGTCTGGACTGTAATTGGTGGAGAAATCCTAGGATTTGAAGGGGGTGTTCGGTTTGGGTTTGAAGTAGATATCAATGGACAGGGAAACGTTATTGCTGTGGCTGAAGCAAGCACAAGTAGTGTTCGGGTTTATGAACTAATAAATCAAACATGGATACAAAGAGGAGAAAATATAGCAGGAGAATTCGAAGGAGATTTATTTGGCCATAAATTTTCTTTAAATTCAAGTGGTAATAGAATAGCAATTGGAGCAGAGCTAAATGATGGTAATGGGACTAATTCAGGTCATGTTAGGGTATTTATTTGGAATGGTACAACATGGATTCAATTAGGGCAAGATATTGATGGAGAGGCTGAAATAGATCGATTTGGAACATCAGTTAGACTTAGTTCAGATGGCAATAAATTAGTGGCAGGATCTGCGGTAAATGATGGAGGCGGAATTTCTGCTGGTCATCTAAGAGTTTTTGAATTCTTCGAAGGAACTTGGGAGCAAATCGGAGAAGATATAGATGGCCAGAATCATAATTACAATTTCGGACGTTCGGTTGATATCTCAGCTGATGCTGAACGAGTTATTGGAGGAGCTCCGGGTAGTGTTGTAAACACTGGAAGAATTAGGGTTTTTGAATTGACTTGCAATGAGTAAAATCATCATTAAATAATATTCTATGAAAATTGAACGAATTATCTTTTTTATATGAATGTCCACTTAATTACCAGCATGTAGATATAGTGCACGGGCTGGCAGA
>CAYXQH010000776.1:0-3038 GCA_964467425.1 uncultured Saprospiraceae bacterium | reverse complement strand
ATATTGGGCGTATTTATGAAAGAAGTCGAAGGTCAGAAGTGACCTGAGACAGTGAGTGAGACCAGTTCATTTGGGGGGTAGAGCTGGTCTTATACTCACTTTTTAATAAAAAATTCAGATCCTTAAACATAATTTAAAGGGCGTAAGAATCTATTCTTGCGCCCTTTTTGTATTTTAAACTGTCGTATACATCCCTGAAAGACAGTAATTTATACCTTCTACGACAAAAGAGAATCAAAAAAGACTTAACTTTACGTTCCCTTCAGACAAATATAAATCTCTCCTTCAACTAAAACCTACTCCCTAATTTTAAGTAAGTTGAGATTTGAGTCATTTTTGAACATATTTTATCTTTCTCAATGAAACATATTACAACTTTAGTAATTGCGATTTTCTTTGCATCCACACTTTTTTGTCAAACAATCTATGTTACACAAACTGGAACGGGTGATGGTAGTTCTTGGCAACAAGCAACAGATCTGCAAAATGCCTTAGAAATTTCATCTTTTGGTAGAGAGATTTGGGTAGCAGAGGGGATTTACAAACCAACCTTTTGCTCGACTTGTGGATTTACAGAAAGAAATACATCTTTTGCGGTCAAAGATGGTGTCAAATTATTAGGAGGATTCAATGGAACAGAAACGCAATCTGATCAACGCTCTGCGACTCAAAACCTGACAATATTAAGTGGTGATATTGATAATGATAACACCTTGGCAAATAACTCCTATTCCGTTCTTTTCACGATAAGAGTTTCCGATCAAACATTAATAGATGGGTTTACCATTCAAGATGGAAATGCCGATTTTGTAGGTAATACCTCGACCTTTGGAGAAAGACTTCACAATGGAGCAGGATTTTTTAATAATGGTCAACAACAAGGACAAAGTTCTCACCCAGTAGTTCGCAATTGTACTTTTACTAATAATTATGCGGTAGGCTTTGGAGGTGCTGTTTATTCTGATGGCAGTTTTGAAGGAAATGCATCTCCAACGTTTGAAAATGTGAAATTCATAAACAATACTGCCAAGGACTCAGGCGGTGGTTTTTATGGTAATGGAACTTTTAGGGGAGGAATCTCTGATCCGGTATTTAGATCTTGTGAATTTATAGGGAACCAAGCACTTGAAAAAGATGGTGGAGCAATGGTAAATGCAGGAGGGGCAGAAGGTTTCTCAAACCCACTAATCGAAGATTGTCGTTTTGAATCAAATAAAGCATATTTAGAAGGAGGTGCCGTTTATAATTCTGGCAGGCAAAATGGACACGGTAATCCAACGTTTATAAAAACAGTTTTTATAAAAAATGAAGCGCACTTAGGAGGTGCTGTATTTTCTGATGGCTTTATCGGTGAAACAAACCCTCGCTTTATAGATTGTGATTTTTTAGAAAATCAGGCGATATCACTAATGATTCCTGATGCTGATACTATTAAAATAGAAATAGGTGATGGAGGAGCGGTTTATAATTTAGGTTCTTCTGGAGGATCATCTCTTGCTAAATTTGAACGATGCAATTTTGAAAACAATCGCTCAACTGCTTCTGGTGCAGCTGTTCTGAATAACGGATCAAGTGGTACCTGTGATCCAGAGTTTATTAATTGTGAATTTAAGCAAAATGTTGCTGAAAAATTCGGTGCAGCGATGTACAATATTGGAAATGCTGGTCATTGTAATCCTAAGATATATAACTGCCTTTTTGTAAAAAATAGAGGATTCTCAGCAGGAGCGATTTATAATCTTGGTTCAGACGGAGGTAATAGTAGTCCGTTTATTACCAATTGTACTTTTGTAGGAAATAGAGCAGAAGTAGGTGGTGCAATATATTGTAATGCAAACGATGAAGAAGGTATAAGTGCTCCAACTATTTCTAATTGTGTTTTTTACGATAACTATGCCCCAACTGGCGAAGTTTTTCGAATCATATTCGGTTTTCCAAAGATTGAACATAGCTCGTTTGATCTTGATAGTTGCGATGATTTTACAGATCACATATCATCAAATGTGAATTGTGGCGATGGATTAGTTTTTAGTGATGAAGTTTATTTTGTAGATACGCTTGCGGGTGATTATAGGTTGAAAGAGGGAACATCCATTATTGGACAAGGAAATAATATGGCTACAATGGAAGCCGATATTCAAGTCGATTTGGATGGTAATCCACGTATTATCAATAATGTTGTTGACTATGGTGCTTATGAATTTCAAGGCAATATGTCAATGCCACCTGCCATTACTGGACAACCAGAGTCTAAAGATGTTTGTGAAAATGAAGCCGTAATTTTCGCAATAGTTGCAGCTAGTAATGAAGCTATGACCTATCAATGGAAAAAAGATGGCAGTCCGATCGCAGGTGCAATTCAAAGTATGTATCAGATAAGTTCCGCTAATCTTCAAGATGCAGGTAGCTACACCTGTGAAGTGACCAACTCCGTAGGAACCGTTGAAAGTGCCACTGCTAATTTAATGGTAGAAGGATTAGTCGAATTTTCAGTAAATCTTACAGCGCCAAGTACTGTTTGCGAAGGAGCAGAAGTACAAGTGAGTGCTAACCTTTCAAATGGAGGGGATACTCCAAAAATTATGTGGTTTCTAAATTCAAATCCACTTGGAACAATCGAGGATTCAGTGATCGTTAGTGGAATATTTGGAGTAGGCACTGTAAGTTGTATAGCAATTACATCGTTGGAATGCGTAGTTGAAGAAACTAAATTTGATTCAGTTGATATCACATCTGTACCTTTTGTAACTCCTGAACTCCAGCTTATGGGACCAGACACAGTTGTTTGTGAAGGTCAATTAGCAAGGTTTGAAACATCTTTCTCAAATGGAGGACAATCCCCTATTTTTGAGTGGACTAAAAATAATTTCCCGACATCTGTAAGTACTGATTTTTATGAAGCTACGGACTTAGAAGATGGAGATTCAATTCAGTGTTTTATGACCTCTTCTGAAGAATGTCCAACCTTGAATCCCGTGTTTTCAGATCAAGTGTCAGTATCAGCTGATACATGTAATTTTGTCAGTACACTTGACATT
>CAYXQH010000775.1:0-3038 GCA_964467425.1 uncultured Saprospiraceae bacterium | reverse complement strand
TAAAAATATCATAACAAATATATAAAAAGGATTAAATAAGTCGTAAAAAATAAGAATTTCTCTGATGAATACTTTTTAGAAACACTACCTTTGTAAGCGTTCAAAATTCAATACAAAATGGATTTATTCAATACTGATCCGCTTACTAATCTCTTGCCATTTGACGGGACGGTAAACTATTACGGGAAAATTTTCAATCGTGAAAAGAACCAGCATTTTTACCAATATTTGTTAAATGAAATCCCCTGGAAGCACGATGAAGCAGTAATGTTCGGAAAACGAATTATTACCAAGCGTAAAGTAGCCTGGTACGGCGATAAAAACTTTTCCTATACCTATTCGAATACCACCAAACATGCACTTCCCTGGACGAAAGAGCTTTTAGAACTAAAAGCGATCTCGGAAGAGCGTACCGATACGGTCTACAATTCCTGCTTATTAAATTTATACCACGATGGAAGTGAAGGAATGGCGTATCATAGTGATGATGAAAAAGCTTTAGGGAAGATAACAACCATCGCCTCCTTAAGCTTTGGAGCAGAACGGCGCTTTTTGTTTAAGCATAAAACAACAAAGCAAACCGTCAAAGTTCTCTTGGAAAGTGGAAGCCTTTTAGTGATGAAAGATGCAACCCAGGCAAATTGGATGCATCGACTCCCTCCGACAAAACTTGTGACAAGACCAAGAATTAATCTTACCTTTAGAAAGATGAAGTTTTGACATACTATAAAGTATAGTTCTATTTTACCTTTGCGTTTTCTCCTTTCCTCCGCATTGAATTAGAAGGCAGAGCGCATTTATTTAAATTATTAAAATGAGATACCTGTACACCTGCCTTTTGTTAGGAATAAGCTTTTCTGCTTTTGGACAAATAATCAAAGTTTTACCATATTTACAAGATGCCGAACCTAATAGTATTCATATTCTTTGGGAAACGGATGAAGGGGAGGAGAGTATTGTAGAATGGGGCTTGACAGAGACACTCGGGAACACGACTTCTGGTTTTTCATTAACTAACCAGGGATCGGCTCAGGTGCATGAGGTGAAAATAGAAGGGCTGACTCGTTTTACAAAATACTTTTACCGAGTAAAAACGGGAACAGCAATTTCTGAAGTATATCAATTTAAAACACCACCTTTTGCTTCAGACAATGAATCTTTTCGACTCCTTGCAATGAGTGATATGCAACGAGACGGCAGCAATCCTAATAAGTTTGCAGAAGTGATAGAAGATGGAGTACTCAATTATTTAGAAGATGAACTTGGAGGAGACTTATTAGACAATCTCGCGTTAATCATGATCCCTGGAGATTTGGTAGTGACAGGAAGTAACTATTCACAATGGGAACAACATTTTTTTACACCCGGACAAAATTTGTTTAAGGAAGTTCCTCTTTATCCGGTACCTGGAAATCACGAGCAAAATACAGGCTTCTTTTTTAATTATTTCCATCTTCCTGAAAACGGGACAGTAGGATTTGAAGAACACTGGTGGTTTAAAGATTATGGAAATGTTCGGATTGTTGGAATGGATTCTAATGGCCCATTTAATTCGCAGGAACAATTAGATTGGTTGGATAATGTTTTGTCTTCCACTTGTTCTACGGACTCTATAGATTTTGTTTTTGCGCAATTGCATCATCCTTTTAAATCTGAACTTTGGCTACCTGGAGAATCGAATTTTACAGGACAAGTAGTAGAACGACTTGAAAATTTCACTACAGATTGTGAAAAGCCGAGCATCCATTTTTTTGGACATACACATGGTTACTCTCGAGGACAATCTCGGGATCATAAACATCTCTGGATTAATGTAGCAACAGCAGGGGGCGCAATTGATGATTGGGGTGCGTTTCCGCAATTTGATTATGATGAGTTTTCAGTCTCCAGAGACGAATGGGGTTTTGTTTTTGTAGAAGTAGAAGGAGGTGATGATCCGCAGTTTACTGTAAAACGAATCAGTCGCGGAAATGAAACAACCTTTCAGGATAATACCCTGGTTGATAGTTTTGTTATAAAACTAAATCCTTCAGAAGTGGATCGCCCAACAGGAATTTTTCCTTATCAGGAGGAAGTTCGTCCGGAGTGTGTGATTTTAAAAGCGGATAATTTTTCTTCCAATAATCAGGAAACGTTTCATGGGCAAAGTCATTGGCAGGTAGCAGAAGCTTGTGATTTTACGAATATAGTAGCGGATAGCTGGAAGAATTTTGAAAATCTATATTTCAATGAAGATACCCAGGCAGGCGATGATTTAACGGATGAGAAAATATTGGGACTGGATGAAAATACTACTTATTGTTGGCGTGTTCGATATCGAGATCACCTTTTGAATTGGAGTGACTGGTCAGAACCTATACCTTTTACAACAAGTGAATCTCAGAATTCACCAAATCTCTTAATCAATCCTGGAGCTGAAAATGATTTGTCACAATGGGAGATTGTTGATGGTGTTGCAGAAGCTTTGACAGATGGAGAGTGTAATGGTATAAGTCCGCATAGTGGAGAAAAGTATTTTGCAGTCGGTGGTGTCTGTGAAGATGGACCTTTTGGGAGATGTATTCAAAATGTCAATGTGGTCGCATTTGCAGATTCGATTGATGCTGGAAATTATCAGGCAAATTTTGGTGGTTATCTTTCCAATTATAACGGAAGTGATTTACCAGCTATGCGCTTACGATTTTTATCGGAGTCCAGTGAAGTTTTAGACTCTACAGCAGCGATTTCCACCTTAAATAGTAATTGGACGATGTTTGGAGAATGGGTAGCTATTCCTCCATTGACCAGATTGATTCAGTTTGAATTGACGGGAACTCGAAATGCAGGAAATGATAATGATAGTTATTTTGATGATCTATTTTTAAATTTAGGTTCTGATATTTCAGCATGCGATGAATTTATCTCGAATGTATCGACCCCTCTTGATAATGTTGCAAGGCTTGCAGTGATTCCAAACCCTTGGTCAAGGTCTGCTAAGATATTGTTGCCTCCAAATTCAGAAACAAATGTTGAGTTGATTTTGACCAACGTTTTAGGTC
>CAYXQH010000774.1:0-3050 GCA_964467425.1 uncultured Saprospiraceae bacterium | reverse complement strand
ATAACCAAATCGTATGGCTTAGACAATTCTGGGATGGGACTAGTCTCGATAACAAAAACAAAAATATCTTTGAATACGACACTAATAATAATCAAAAACTATGGTTAAGACAGAATTGGAATGGAAGTAACTGGTTAAATTCTTTCAGAGATACTTCAGCATACGACGCCAACGATAATCTAATAGTGCAAGTTCAGCAAACCTGGAGTGGTGGCACTTGGAAAAATCATTTTTATAATGGTTATGAATACGATGCTAACGATAATCGAATATTTCAAATGTCTCAAAACTGGCAGGCAAATAATTGGACGGTCCAAGGTCGTGCTTATTTTTATTACCAAATAATCACCAGTATATCGGAGCCTAAACCATTAGAATATTCTTTTCAAATTTTTCCAAATCCGAATGACGGACAATTTGTTATTGACTTGGATAAAAATGAAATAAAGAATGCTAATGTAAATATTTATAATTCGATAGGCCAATTAGTCTTTTCGCAAACATTCCAGAACATGGAATCTAAGGTTTCAATTGATCTATCTGGTTTTCTAGAGGGGTCCTATTTTTTACAGATCGTAAATGGAGATCGACAAACTACGAAATCATTCATTGTTACCAATTAAAAAAATCTAGCCTAGGAATAACATAAAGCAGCAACAAGAAACCTTTACACTATCTAAAATGCCATCTAATAAACAAGATGGCATTTTTTAATTTTCTCATCTCGCCAGTAGCTTTCTATTATTTATGAAGGCAATTTCTCCTACCAATAACACATATCAATTTAGGCTTTTTAAAAAAATATAAATTTTCGATTACGAATTTCGACTTTAAGGTATAAACAGCCGAAATAACTTTTGAAAATTTATTAACTACAAAATATAAAACATGAAAATTTTAACATTTATCTTTTTACTCGTGCCTTTTTTAATGAATGCACAAATATATGTTCAGCAAGGTGCAACTGGCAATAATGATGGATCTACCTGGGATGATGCCTTTACTGATCTTCAAGATGCACTCCTAAATACACCAACAGGATCTAGCATTTGGGTAGCACAAGGTACCTACTTGCCTTCGCAAAACGGAGATTTAGATGCTACCTTTAACCTAACAGGCAGCATCACGCTTTATGGAGGTTTTGACGGAACTGAAACAAGCCTTGATGATCGTAACGTGAATGAAAACACGACTATTTTAAGCGGTGATTATATGGGCAATGATGAAGTGGTGGTTAGCACAGATCCATTAAGTATATCCTATATCAATTATGGCGACAATGCCAGACGAGTAGTGACAGCTTCCAATATTGAAGGTACTATTCTAATAGACGGCTTTACCATTTCGGGAGGTCATTCGCTTTCTTCAGGAGCTGGAATATTATTTACCCCAGAACCCGAATTGAATGCTACTGTTAGAAATTGTATACTTAAAGATAACCTATCAGAAGGAACCGCAGGAGCCATCCGTTTATCAACAAGCACAAATGAAGATTTAAACTTCAGATTAGAAAACGTAACTGCGATTCATAATTCTTGTATTGGAGGTGGATCGAAAGGAGCAGTAGTTTGGGGAACAGGGAATGGAACGACCAATGCGGAGTATGTAAATGTGCTCTTTCATCAAAACTATTCGAGTAGTCGAGGAGGATGTACTTCTCATGATATAGACATTCGATTGAATTATGATAATTGTATTTTCAGTGAAAACAGAGCTGCAAGCGGTGGCGCTACTTTTGAAAATGTAAGCAATCCTTCTTTTTATCGAAATTGTACTTTTTATAAAAATGATGCATTTAGTGAAGCTTCTGCCATTCATAGTTTTAGCGATTTTGGATCAGAAGAAGTCAATTTGTTTAATTGTATCTTTTATGAAAATGGAACCAATCCTTTAAGAGGTAATTCTGGCGCTGATTTTAGCATTAAGAACTCTTATCTAGAATCCGCAAACTGGAATGATTTCATAGATGATGCAGGTTTTGGTTCTATTGATTTAGGCGGGAATCAGTATATGATCGATCCTCAATTTGTCGACGCAACGGCCGGTGATTTTAATTTGATGAGTAGCTCACCAGCTATAAATACAGGAGATAATGCTGATGCAATCACCTCAACTGATCAGACTGGTCATATCGACAGAATTGTTGATGGCACGGTTGATCTAGGCGCTTTAGAATATCACCTTCCTTTAAATGTAGATGTAGACGCGACACTTTGTTTTGGAGAAACAATTACTTCTGGTTCAGTTAATGCAGACAACTATCCACCGTTTACCTACCAATGGAGTGATCCAAGTATAGTAGGACCAACTCCTAATAATTTAACAGTAGGAAATTATCAATTGACCGTAACAAACTCTATTGGAGACTTTACAGTTATAGAATTGGAATTGACAGAAAGTCCTGAGATTGATCTTTCATTTAATGTTACTGATCCAACAGCTGGTAGTTCAGATGGCACCGCTATGGTTGACGCTACAAACGGTACGGCTCCTTACACCTATGCCTGGAACACTAGTCCCGTTCAGACTACCGCTACCGCTTCAGGACTTGCAGAGGGAACCTATTCAGTAACGGTAACGGATGCCAATGGTTGTACAACTGAAGCTTCTGTTGATGTTGGAACACCTAACGCAGTACATGCTGTTGACGATACGGATGAGATTGAAATCGGACCGAATCCTTTTTCTAATAATGTACGAATCTCCCTGTCGGGAAGTTTGTTAGAGTCACCAGTTTTAGATAAAGTCCTGATTTATGATACTGCCGGTAGATTAGTCTATTCAAAGGCGCTCAATCAAAATGCAAATACTACTTTAGATTTAAGCAATTTATCAGCCGGCTTATATTTCATGGAATTAGCTGGTAAAGATTTACGCTATCGAAAACGACTTGTAAAGCAATAAATTTATATCCAGAATATATCAAAGTCATTTTGACTTGATCTCTAACAATTACCCTTCCCCAAACAACTGTATGTAGCCTGGCTATGTACAGTTTTTTTTTTGAATAAAATTCAACTCCCCCCTACTCGATTCCTCTAAATAGCTTA
>CAYXQH010000773.1:0-3051 GCA_964467425.1 uncultured Saprospiraceae bacterium | reverse complement strand
AAAACGAGCCTTTCTCTCTTGAATTAAGGATTTGTTGATCATAGGTTTGAAGAAGAAGCGTTTTTCTAATTATTCTATTAATAAAGACCACTCAATAATAGGAAGACCTACCTTTATCTAAAGTTATTATCAAGAATTCTGAATTATTGCATTTTGTCATGAGCTTTAATCATCTAAATTAGTAAAAATCGCAAGATGATTGATTTTCACTAGTTTTATGTTTTTATCAGAAATCTGATTTTTAACAAATAATTAGCGGTATATCGGCGTTTTTAACAGTAAATTTAGGTATGAGATTTGAACCTCAAACAGTTATGATAGTCAAAGAAGAAAGAAAACGACGAATAATGATGAAACAAGTTAAAATAGTACTATTTCTACTCGCTTTAAGCCTGAACAGCTTTGCGCAGACCTCCAGTATGGAGCGTATAGAACAAATTGAGATCGATGGCGTTGTGGTGTCTGCACTGATTACAGACACAGATACTATCATGGTTGCTGAACTAGAGCAAGTTTCCGTTTCTTCTCCTCGAAACTTTAAAAATGCTGCCGAGCGCAAAAAATATCGGAAGTACAGATATTATGCAAATAAAGTTTATCCTTATGCTACAGAAGCAATTCGGATTTTTAGGGAAGTAGATCACGTAACCAAGACGATGAGTAAGAAAAAGCGTAAAAAGCATATTAAGCGTCTTAATAAAGAACTTAAAAAAGAATTCAAAGGGCCTTTAAAAAATCTTACCAAAACACAGGGTAAAATTTTGATCAAAATGATCGAAAAAGAATTGGATACTCCATTTTATACCTTAGTAAAAAGTCTACGGGGTGGGTTTACCGCTAGCTATTGGAACCAATTAGGAAAGCTTTATGGCTATCGTATGAAAGAAGGTTATATACCTGGTAAAGACCCCATGATGGATATGGTTTTGCATGATTTCAACATCTCACACGATTACATCGCGAGATAAAATATATTGAACTTAAATTAAAAAAGGAATGTTATCTTTATTCTTAAAGTAGCATTCCTTTTTTAATTTAAATCTGTAATCTGTTTTGAACTACTCGCTCATTTTTGATTCCTTAGAAGCTAATCAATCTATTTTCCAAAACCTTTTACTGAACCAATCGGAAGATGCTTACCTATATCGCCCACATTCAGAACACTGGTGTTTGCTAGAAATTGTTTGTCATTTATATGATGAAGAAAAAGAAGATTTTAGACTACGTTTAAAAACTATTTTAGAAAGCCCAGGTATTGCCCCTCCTCCTATCGATCCTGAAGCTTGGGTCAAAGAACGAAAATACATAGAGCGCAACTATGAAATTATGGTTCATAAATTCTTAGATGAACGAACCAGATCGATCGAATGGCTTCGATCTTTAAACGACCCGCAATGGAATAATTTTTATCAGCACGTCACTCTCGGTAAACTTAGCGCACATCTATTTATTTCCAATTGGTTAGCGCATGATTATTTACACATTCGACAAATTACTCGTGTGAAATATACGTACCTAAAATCAATAAGCAAAGAAGATGTTAGCTATGCTGGAAAATGGTAGAGTCAAAATTTCTTTTTTCTTTCATTCTGTATTTTTGATTTCTATTTCTACCTTTGGAGCAAAATCCATTGCATGTTAGACTACGTAAATCCTAAGCTTATTATTGATACCTCCGTGACCGATTCTGGAAAGATTGTTTGGCGCAGTCCTTCTAATTTGGCAATTATTAAATACTGGGGAAAATTTGGAAGACAGCTTCCGCAAAATCCGTCGATCAGCATAACTTTAGATGCAGCTTATACGGAGACGACATTGGAGTATGCACCAAAGAAAGGTGTTGACGAAGGGATCTCTCTTGATTTCTTTTTTGAAAACAAAGCGAATGAACTTTTCAAAGCAAAGCTCTTGAAGTTTTTGGAAAGCATCACCGATATCTTTCCTTTTTTAAAACAATTACATCTCACTATAAATTCTTATAATTCCTTTCCTCATTCAGCAGGCATCGCTTCTTCTGCATCAAGTATGAGTGCATTAGCACTTTGCTTATGCTCTTTGGAACATCGGCTTTTCGGTACACTAGGTAATGATCCAGACTATCGAAAAAAAGCTTCTTTTGTATCTCGCTTAGGTTCTGGTTCTGCCTGTCGATCTGTATATGCGAAAATGGCTTTATGGGGAGAGACTGGTGAAGTGGAAGGCTCGTCAAATCTTTTTGCAACCTCTTATGCTGATGAAACACATGCAATTTTCAAATCTTGCCATGATGATATTTTGATCGCTAGTCGGGGAGAAAAAAGTGTATCCAGTAGCGCAGGGCATGGACTTATGGAGGGAAACTTATATGCAGATAATCGATATACGCAGGCTCGGCAACGTCTTCATAATTTATTGCGAATTTTACAATCAGGTGACTTTGATGCTTTTGGAAAAATCGCCGAAAACGAAGCACTTACTCTTCACGCATTGATGATGACTTCGAACCCTTCTTATATTTTGATGCGACCAAACTCTCTGGCTATGATAGAAAAGGTTCGTCAATTTAGAAAAGACACGAAAACGCCTTTGTACTTCAGTCTGGATGCTGGGCCTAATTTGCACTTACTTTACCCCGACGAAGTGGCTACACCAGTCAAAACATTTATCAAAAGTGAATTAATTCCACTTTGTGAAAACGGCGAAATAATCGAAGACAAGGCAGGAGATGGTCCGCTGGAGGTCTAAATTCTGAAATTAACGATACCATAAGATTATTTGAAGATATATTGACTTATCTTAAGAGTTCAAATATTCAGAGCATGAAATTTTTTCAATCTATATTCCTTTTAGTTCTTTTCGTCTCGGCTAGTTGTGCACAAGAACCTGCTGATCGACCACATCTTTCCAATGAAAAATTCGATGCAAAAGTTACACAGCTTATTGACTTTTCTGTCCCCGTCTTAAGCGTTCAGGAATTACATAAAAACAAAAAGGATTACATCATTCTCGATGCCAGAGAAAAAGAAGAATTTGACATTAGCCATATCCAGGATGCAAAATATATTGGTTATA
>CAYXQH010000772.1:0-3059 GCA_964467425.1 uncultured Saprospiraceae bacterium | reverse complement strand
AAAAATAGAGAGACATTTTTTTCATTAAAAATGTTTGAATTATGGAACTGCAAATCTTAATCAGTAAAAAAGGAACTCAGGTCGTAACTGCTTCCAATCTATATGATGCTTTGCAATTGCCCCAGCACCAATACAACGCCAATATAGCGAAATGGATGTCTGATTTCTATGCTTTTTCGGATGATATTCGTCAAGCAAAAGCTTTAAGCGATTATGCAGAGCGAAAACTAAAACTCAGCAAACGCAAAGATTTTTATCTCTCTGTTGAATTGGCAAAATTAATTACTCTAAACTCTAACAGTAAAGTTAAGCAACATTATGCTCGATACCTTAAAAGAGCAGAAGATCGAAGAAAAGAGGATGGAAAGTTCTCGAAAGAACAGATTACCACTGTTTTAGAGCTGACCAAAGCGATGGGTCTGATTAGCTGCCAAAAATCTGTCGAGCAGCAACATCTAAAAAAATATGAGCAAACGACAGGTTATCCACACAAATGGTGGGATTATCGTGCTCAATTATTAGGTTATTCTGCGGAAGAGCTTCAATTAAAAATGAAAGAAGTCGGGAAAAACTATAAAGGAAAGAACTTACTACAGATGCTTATTTATCTGGACAAATATGAAATCATTCGGATGGCAGTAATCGATCTCTTTTTAGCATTAGGTAAAAGCACTTCTCATTCTAAAAATATGGGAGACCTTGCTAAGGTTTTTGC
The DNA here is from genome assembly GCA_964467425.1 of uncultured Saprospiraceae bacterium. Taxonomy (GTDB): domain Bacteria; phylum Bacteroidota; class Bacteroidia; order Chitinophagales; family Saprospiraceae; genus JAHDHW01. The sequence goes on along the minus strand of CAYXQH010000772.1, from coordinate 2,344 downwards.
TAAAGAGATGAAAATTGAAATTTTCGACGATCGAAAAGCAACAATCAATTTTATTCCGAAAGATGTTAACCCTCAACTCGTAGAGGAAGTTAAAACCCTAAATGCTACAAATCTATTGAAGGCTTGCTAATATTATTACCATCAAGGGTTTATTGAGTGGTCAAATAAATTGCTTGAATACTAAGGTTTTAATATCCTGCTAAGCTTTATATAAAGTTCTCATAGTGGTTAAGTAAAATGTTCATGCCGTTTTTGAATAAAACAGGTATGAACTTTTACTATTATGACCCGTTTTAAACTATTTCAAAACATTATAATTTATTATCTTTGAGACGAAACACGAAAAAAAACAGAAAGATGGCAGAAGTTAAGTATACAGAAGCAAATATCCGGTCGCTAGACTGGCGAGAGCATATTCGAATGCGTCCTGGGATGTATATCGGAAAATTGGGTGATGGGTCTTCCCCAGATGATGGTATTTATATCTTGATCAAAGAGATTATCGATAACTCTATTGATGAATTCGTTATGGGATATGGAAAAACCATTGAAGTCAATATTGAGGAAGATGGTGTTTCTATTCGTGATTATGGCCGAGGTATTCCGCTCGGAAAAGTAGTCGACTGCGTTTCTAAAATTAATACTGGTGGAAAGTACGATTCCAAAGCTTTCAAAAAATCTGTTGGTCTGAATGGTGTGGGTACCAAAGCGGTAAATGCGCTTTCTGGTTATTTCAAGGTGCAGGCTATCCGTGATAAAAAGACAAAGATCGTAGAGTTTTCGCAAGGAGAAATCACCAAGAATAATAACATTGCTAAAACGAAAGAAGATAATGGAACGCTCATGGTTTTCAAGCCAGATACTTCCATTTTTAAAAACTATAAGTTCCGACCAGAATTTATAGAAACTCAACTTTGGAATTATGCCTATCTGAATGCAGGTCTGCGAATCGTCTTTAATGGAAAGCTATTTGTTTCCAGAAATGGATTGCTTGATTTGTTGAATAGAAAAACAAAGAATGAACAAGTAAAATATCCTATCATTCATTTGAAAGGAGAAGATATTGAAGTTGCATTGACACATGGTCAACAATATGGTGAACAGTATCATACGTTTGTCAACGGTCAAAATACGACTCAAGGTGGCACCCACTTAAATGCTTTTCGGGAAGCCTTGGTAGCTACAGTGAGAAATCATTTTAATAAAAGCTATGATGCGAAAGATATTCGCTCTTCAATTATTGCTGCATTAAGTGTACGTGTGGAAGAGCCCGTATTCGAGTCGCAGACTAAAACAAAATTAGGTTCCCAAAATGTTGGCCCGGATGGTCCTACCGTTCGAACTTTTATCAATGATTTTTTAGGAAAAGAACTGGATAATTTTTTACATAAAAATCCTGAAGTCGCAAAGGAACTTCAAAAACGAATTATTCAATCAGAAAGAGAGCGAAAAGAAATTGCAGGAATTAAAAAGATCGCTCGGGATAAAACTAAAAAGGCAAATCTTCACAATAAGAAATTAAGAGATTGCAGAATGCATTTCTCTGATTCTAATAAAAAAGTATCCGAGGAAGATAAACTAGCGACGACTATTTTTATAACAGAGGGAGACTCCGCAAGTGGATCCATCACTAAAGCTCGGGACGTTCAAAGACAAGCAGTCTTTAGTCTTCGTGGAAAACCTCTGAACTGTTATAACATGACCAAGAAGGTCGTTTATCAAAATGATGAGTTTAATTTACTGCAGCATGCCTTGAAAATAGAAGATGGGCTGGATGACCTTAGATATAACCGAGTCGTCATTGCTACGGATGCCGATGTAGATGGTATGCACATTCGATTACTATTATTGACTTTCTTTTTGCAGTTCTTCCCGGACCTTGTAAGAAATGGTCATTTATATATTCTGGACACTCCATTATTTAGAGTACGAGATAAAAAGACCACCTTCTATTGCTATAGTGAAAAAGAAAAACAAGACGCTATTAGTAAACTAAGAGGAAAACCAGAGATCACCCGATTTAAAGGACTTGGTGAAATTTCTCCAGATGAATTTGGAGATTTCATTGGTGAGAATATCCGACTAGAACCTGTTGTCCTTCAAGAAAGTACTAGCATCGATCAAATCTTATCTTATTACATGGGTAAAAACACGCCGCAACGCCAAGTCTTTATCATTGATAATCTCAAGGTCGAAAAGGATGAGTTAGACGAAGAGCAAGAAGAGCAATTGGATAAGGCTGCTATAAAAGTTAAAGAAGCAGAAATCGCAGCGCTGGAAGAGTAGCCTTGTGGTTATGTGGTTATGTGGTTATGTGGTTATGTGGTTATGTGGTTATGTGGTT
>CAYXQH010000771.1:0-3060 GCA_964467425.1 uncultured Saprospiraceae bacterium | reverse complement strand
CCCTATAGATTTTAGCTATATTTAAAACTTACATTTTTACAAATTTCTGCGTGATCAATTTTCCTTCCGACTGAACTAAAAGTATATACATACCTGCCTGAAGGTCAGAAATATTGATTTCCTCATAGTTAGAATCTCCCTGTATGGATCGCATCAATTGACCAGAAATAGACATGATCTGAACAGACTCGATTACTTTCTCTGTATTGATATTTAATACATCTTTAGCAGGGTTCGGATAAACACTAAGGTCTGATTGAGAAATAATAGCGTTATTACTTGCTGGCTCTAAACCTCTGTCTCTATAGGTTTCTTCGATTGTCATAATCGGTGCATTCGGATCAATAAGTGAACTTCCTGAACCAGTGACTGTGACCTCATCGATATAAATATGATCACTGTTGGCGCTTGCATCACATTGGAATCGGAATTGTCCGTTAGAAACTAGATTGTATTGAGCAGCAGTTAAGGTTACGGTTGCTGTGTAAAAAGTATTATTGTCAAATGATGTACCTCTTGCCCAAGATGCAACAGTAGTCCAACCAGAACCATCATTATATCTTAACCAAAAATCCTCTCCATTTTCCATACTCCACGCATAGAAGTAAAATTGAACATCTACACTACTATTTCCAGTAAGATCTAAAGAAGGTGATGTCATCGCTGATCTTGTACCAGAATTATCTCTAATTCGAATGGAGTAATTCCCTTCCCATGATCTAGATCCTGAATATCGGTAACAATCACTACCACCATCTTGCCAACCGTCCCAGCCTGTCTCGAAGTAAGAACCAAGGATTAATCCACCGGAATTACAAGGATCGCAGTTAGAGCCACCACAGTCAACACCTTCTTCATCTCCATTTTGAATCCCATCATCACAAGTTGGAGGAGGAGGTCCGCCAAGGCAGAAGTTAGTAGTTTCAGAAGAGCCAAATTGACCTCCTGAAGCTAGAGAGTTACCATTGCTATCCGTTACATTATATGAACCATTTCCATATCCACAGCAAATACCATCACCGTATGAATCGTAAATAGTAAAATCATAGCACCCGTCCACTAAACATTCTGTAATAGTAACAGTAGAACCATCCGGTTGGTTACCATAAGTTCCACCTGAAGCGACAACTGATCCATTGGAATTTTGAATATCCCAACTTGTTTCTTCTGGATAGTTATCTAAAGTAATACTAATAGTTATTTCATTATCATTACAGCTAGATGAACAAGGGTCACAGTCTGGACCACCACAATCTACTCCAGTTTCTTGTCCATTTTGGACGCCATCTGTACAGGTAGGTCCGCCTCCGCCTCCACAAGGAGAAAGACAAGAAGCATTGTTTACGGTATTTAATAAAACAGCTAAAGGCTGAGGGCCAAAGCCTAAGTTGAAATTAATTCCAACTGATTGGATATGACAATAACTCATGATAGTTCCTCCAGCAGAAGGATTACCAGGAAGGGAACAAGATCCTTCTGTTGAACCAGAACAGCCATCAATCGCTGTATTATTTCCATTCCAAACACAGGCATGTGTATGTCGAGAGCCAATAAGGTGCCCCATCTCATGGGTAACTACCATTACGGAAAAGGAATATTGTGGTACAACATTATAGGATGCATCCACACTACTAAAACACTTGCTATTGTCTACGTTAGAATTACAAATACCACTAAAGCCAGCAGCGATTCCACCACTTGCCTGATAAGAAACCAAGTGACTTAGGTCGCCATTAAATGCGCCGGTATTTGCCTGATAAGAATTAAGCATTGCGCTTGATGAGCTACCAGAATAAGGAGCAGGTGTATCCCATGCTAGGATTTCTGAAATCTCCATGGTAATTCCATCATTCGCATAAAGCGTGATAGACTCATTAAACATACCTGTGATATAATTCGTTGCATTGGTTGCTCCACCTTTATTCGTTACGATATCGTCATCGATTTCGATATAAACTCGGATACAATCACCAGGTGATCTTTCGCCGTTGTAGGTTAGCTGATTTGAATGATAGCCAACACCATCATCCTCCATTTCACAACCCAAATCAAAAGATTGATTTAAATCTTTATCATTATAGATAATATGTTTATCAGAATCTTTGACTTTTCCGATAACAAAATTTCCATGATCAGTCATGATCATACCGTGCAATTCATCTTCAAATACACTGATTGCAACTAGTGTGTTAGGGTCACCATCAATGACACCATGATAATAGTCTCCTGGAATATATTTTACATAAGAGTCTGTATTTGAACTTGCTCTTAAAATAAAATCTGTTGCCAGAACTTTGTTTTGAATTAGATCTAAGGTCACATCGTCTTCACCAGGAAGAGGAAATCTAAGTTGGACAAACTCTGGATTGTCCGCTTTAAGTTGGCTAATAGCTTCAACATTTAAATCTAATAAAATACCATCTGATACCTCACTTTCAATAGCTGCAGTCATAAAAGTGGAAGGACTTGCCTTTGCCAGACTGATTTCAGAGGTATTTGATCTTTGGCTTTTTGCTTGCTGGACCTTTTCAAATATTGGGCCTTGAGCAAACAACAGGGAAGGAATAATCAATAAAATGAGTGATTTGATTAATCTCATGTTTTAATGGGTTTAATATAGGTTAAAAAATGATTTATGAGTTCAGTTTGACGATTGTCAAAAAGAACATAAGACTTTAGTAAGTATGCAACTAGCTAAGATGTGTAAACTTTAATGTAGAGCGGATTATGCTAAATAGATGGTGTAATATACATATTCTATATAAATCCTAAACTTTTTTAGTGAAAAAGTATATATTTTTATTTTGCTATATTGTAAGAGTCCAACTTATAATTTGGCATTTTTGTAAAAGTGTAAAATCTACAAGAAGTTGATTGTAGGTAAGATTTTAAAAGAAAATGAAAACTCTTTTTATATATGAGGGGATAATAAATTGCATAAAAAAAGACGCCTTGAAACAAGACGTCTTTTATAATTGCGGAAGAAGAGGGATTCGAACCCCCGGTACGCGTTAACGTACGCTGGTTTTCAAGACCAGTGCATTAAACCAGCTCTGCCAT
>CAYXQH010000770.1:0-3062 GCA_964467425.1 uncultured Saprospiraceae bacterium | reverse complement strand
GCTATCCATATTGATAAACCACAGAAATATGAAAAAGATAAACGGCGCATTTTACAGGATGATCGATTCGTAAATACCTTGATCAATGAAGATGCTACTGCGTTAGTGGTTGCTTTGAAAACAAGAGATTCAATAGGCTTGGAAGAGTCAGAGGTGATTATTACGGCTATGAATGGTTTAGTTAATCAATATGATTTTGAAGAGTACCATTATTTAGGCCCCTCTTATTTTCAAAAAGAAATGGTAGATATGCAAATGAGAGAAGTCATAGTATCGTCTGTGATTTCTGGAATTCTGGTTTTTATTGTCATGTTTTGGTTATTTCGAAAACCTTGGGGTATTGCCATTTCTTTGTCCTCTATTGGTTTGGGACTATTGTTGTTTATGGGATTTATGGGCGTTACTGGATTAGAGCTAAATGTCATGGCTGCCTTATATCCTGTACTCATGATTATTGTGGGAACTTCAGATGTGATTCATATTATGTCAAAATACATCGATGAATTGCGAAAAGGGAAAACGAAAAAAGTGGCAATTACAATCACGATAAAGGAGATTGGTTTAGCAACTTTGTTGACCTCGGTTACCACTGCTGTTGGCTTTGCCACTTTAATGACCAGTCGTATCGGACCGATTAAAGATTTTGGAATGAATGCAGCGATCGGTGTGATTATCGCCTATATCACAGTCATCTTATTTACGACTGCTCTCCTTTCTATGCTTTATACAAATCAATTAATCAAACTGGGAAAAGGACAAGCTTTTTGGGAGCGACTGATGCAGTGGGCTTATGATTATACAAAACAAAACGCTCGGAAAATTACGATTTGGAGTGTCTTGTTTGTAGCATTTTGTTTATATGGCATTTCGATTATAACCACCAATTACCGAGTAGAAAGTAATCTGCCTCGAGGCGAAAAGATATCACATGACTTCATGTATTTTGAAGAAACCTTCGCAGGGTTTCGACCGATGGAATTCGCTGTTTTTGTTCAAGGCGATTACAAAGCAGATGACTTTAAAGTATTGCAGGAGATGGATAAATTAGAGCAACATTTGAGTACCCTGCCGATGGTTAAGTCGATTGTTTCTATTACTGCGCTATACAAAAGTATTAACCAGATGAATGGGAATAATAAAAAAGAAGCTTATCGTCTTCCTGATACAGAATCAAAATATAAAAAGTATAAAAAAATAGCAGCTAAACTTCCTGGTAATACAGCAAATGTTTTGATTAGTAAGGATGGTAAAAAAGCTCGAATTACCTCGCGTGTCCTAGACCTTGGAGCGGATAGTGTACAGGATATTTCAAAAGATATTGACGATTGGATTGCGGAAAACATTGATGCTTCTGTGGTAACTTTTCGCCAAACAGGAACAGGATTTATTTTAGATAAAAACGCGGAGTATGTCCGAAGAAATTTATTGGAAGGTTTAGCTCTGGCCATTATTATTGTTGGCTTATTGATGGCATTACTATTTCGGAATATAAAAATGGTGTTCATTTCGATGGTTCCGAATGTCTTACCCTTGCTGGTAGCAGGTGCAATTTTGGGATATATGGGGATAGAGTTGGAAGCAGGGATTGCAATAATTTTTGCAGTAATCTTTGGGATTGCGGTGGATGATTCTATTCATTTTTTAAGTAAGTATAAACTCTCTCGCCAAAAAGGAATGGATATGGAAAGCGCCTTACATATTACTTTTATGGAAACAGGAAAAGCGATCTGTTTAACATCAGTGATTTTGTTTTTTGGTTTTTTAGTGATGCTTTTTTCTATCCACCCTCCAAGTGTAACGGTTGGCGTCTTGATTAGTGTAACCTTGCTAAGCGCCGTTTTAGCAGATCTGTTATTATTGCCAGTTTTGATTCGAAAGCTGATGAAAGATTAAGTAATTCTAAAACGCTACAGAATTTCCATTCCCATTTTTCGTTATATTTATAATATGAAATGGTTTATCTGCATAGTTTTGAGCTGCACTTTTTTATTGCAAAATTCCTTTGCTCAAGATTATAATGCGCTTGATAAATATGCTCTAGAAGCACCACGAAGTATAAGAAAAGACCTGCCAAAACTTACGACCTATCTCCTGAGTGATTTCAAAACGGATAAAGAAAAAGTTCGGAGCTTTTATACCTGGATTATTCATAATATTGACTATGATCAATCAGCGTATAAGCGCGATCGCAAACGGATTAATCGTTCGAATACAGATATTTTAGATAGAAGGCAAGCGGTGTGTTTTGGCTATTCTACTCTTTTTAAAGAAATGTGTTTACTCGCGGATATTCCTTGTGAAATTATTTCTGGCTATGCAAAGAATCAAAAAAACGGATTTGTTGACCTAACGGCGATGAATCATGCCTGGAATGCTGTAAAGCTTGATGACGAATGGTATTTAATGGATTTGACATGGGGACAAGGGAATAATCAGAGGGAACAGGAACAGTACTTTCTTTGTCCTCCGGAGGAACTCATACTGACGCATCTGCCAGCTGATCCTATGTGGCAATTTTTAGATTGTCCAATCAAACCAGGGGTTTTTCGAAAATCAAATGTCTATATAAATGCTTTTAGGGATTCGCTTCAATGCACATTTAGCTTTCGAGATAGTATAGATGCTTACGAAAGCTTATTGCCTATTGACCAGAAGCTAAGCTTAGCCATGAATAGCTATCGTTTTAATCCTGTAGTAAGAAATAAAGAAGAACTCGGACATAGTCTAATGGACGCAGTAGCCTTGCTAAGCGATCGTTCGGCTGCTTTAGAATTGACTGATTCGACAGCAGCAATAAAGGCAGTTCATCTTCGGATTATTGGACTTTGTTCAAAAGCAGAAAAGTATATTGAGCTCTACGATCATCAAAAAGAAAACCTGGCTTATTCTCATATTAACTATGCTACCGCTCTATCGAAAGAAGTACAGGATGCTGCTGATCAGAAAAAACTATTGGATGAAATGCTGCAACATTTTAAAGTAGCAAAAACAATCCTTCAGGAAGTTCCTCAAAATTTTCTTGTTGAAAATGCATTAGTTCAAATTGAGCAATATATTAATTG
>CAYXQH010000769.1:0-3068 GCA_964467425.1 uncultured Saprospiraceae bacterium | reverse complement strand
ACGAGCTGGAAAACCACCTTTTGTTAGGGTTACATTTTTAATAGCGTCTGCATTAAAAACTGAGAAAAAACCGAGAAGGTGAGAAACATTATAAACTGGAACCCCATCCAATAAAACCAAATTTTGGTCTGGGCTTCCTCCACGTACATAAAGTCCGCTTTGACCTTCTCCGCCGGATTGTACTCCCGGTAATAATTGTAGTGTTTTTAAAACATCTACCTCCCCTAAAAGGGCCGGTACTTTTTTGATTTGTTCGATCGGTACTTCTACCCTACTCATTTGGGTTTCTTCTTCAATACGATCAAATTTTTCAGCAACCACTTCAACGGTTTCTAATTCAACAGCATCAGAAATGTCTATATTTAAGACAATGTCTTTATCTAATTTCAAACGAACTGTTTTCGTTTCATAACCAATATAACTGAACGAAAGAATGACAGAATCTTGTGGCAAAGTCAGGCTATAAAAGCCATAGGTATTTGACACGGTACCTTTCCCACTTTGACCATCATAGACGTTTGCAGAAATCAGTTTTTCTCCAGAAGAAGCATCAGAAATATAGCCGCTTATGGTATATTTTGTACCTGATTGTGAAAAACCAAGTTGAAGACTGATGAGTAATAGGAATAAAATAGTTTTTACTTTCATAGACTTTAATCATGTTTTTTTAAAATAGTAATTCCAGAAATAATAAAGCATAAACGATAAACTTCGTATTTTATCATTCTTTGTTTCTAGTAATACGGTTGAAAACTGACAAAAAGGAAAAAAAATTCGAATTTTAACATAAATTACCGCTTAAAGAACCAAACATTTTAAGAAAGCACGTAATATGCATTGTTTTAGAGATAAAAATTAATCTAAAAGAGATTTCATTGAAAACCATTTTTAACAGACCATACCCTTATACTCCAACTAAAAAACTTTGGAGACAGTCCTTTGTAATCGGTTTATTCGTTTTTTTATTCCTACTAATTTTCCAACCATTTGGTTTGAATAAAATTCAAGGCTACAATATTTTATATATCACCTTAGGTTATGGAATAATAAGTGCATTCGTCACTATCATATTCTCTGTATTACCCTCTTACCTTTTTAAAAATTATCATTCTGAGGAACGCTGGACTATCGCTAAAGAAGTCATTCATAACTCAGCTATTATACTCTCGATTTGTTTAGCAAATTATTTATATACACATTGGCTAGGTTTCGGTTCTTTTAGCTTAAAAGGTTTCTTTGTAATGGCTTTTCAAACTTTAGCTATCAGTAGTATTATTATTACTGTTATTATTTCTTTCGCTACGAATCGAGTTTTAAAGCAACATTTACGAGAAGCTCAAAAAATGAATGATCGTATCCAGGAAATAACGGACATTCCTAAAACAAATTCGGAAGAATTGTTAACCTTAGAATCTGAAGTCGAAAAACAAAATATTACTCTCCAAGCTTCTGCTCTCGTTTATTTATCCAGTGATGGAAATTATATTGATGTCTTTTATCTCAATTCGGAGGAGGAAGTTAAATCTGCTCGAATTAGAAACCGAATGAAAATCATTGAAGAAAACATTCAAAGTTACTCCTATCTTTTCCGATGTCACCGAGCTTTTATTGTCAATAAAAACTATATCAAATCAGTTGAAGGAAATGCAAAAGGTTATACTATTTACCTTAGAAAATTTGAAACAGCCATACCTGTTTCAAGGAGTAAATCTAAAGAACTTAAAGCTCTTTTAGATCAATAAACTAGAGGCCCGTTCATCCCTAAATCGTCCATTTCATACCTTTCTAAGCCTTTTTATCCCTTTTCTTCCCGTATGTCCCCGATATTTTCAATTCTCCTGTATTCCGGTTAATCTTGTTGTATTGAATTAATTAAAACGCATCAAATCAATCACAGGATTAAATATATTTCTATGAAAAAGTCAATTTTAATTATTTTGCTCAGCCTGACAAGTATTCTTTTCAATCAGGTTTTTAGTCAGCCTTATATTGACGGGAACAAACGTTATAGCTTTGCTCAAACAGTCGTGGGTTTGGATCTACAATACATTCCTCAAAGTGGTAAAACTTCTTTTATGAATAATGAGGGGATTGTGAACGAATCTATGATAAATCAAACCTTAACCCCTCGATTTACTATATCAGGTTTACACTTCTGGGGGCACGCAGATCTTTTTGTTACTATTCCTTTTTTTGATTTGCTCAAAGAAAAAAAGGATGACATTGATATACAGTTCTCGACTTCCGTGGAAACCGGATTTCGTTTATATCCCTGGAGAATTGAGGAACATAAGTTGCGCCCCTTTATTGGTTTATCTATGAGCACCACTAATTTCAAACAACAAGTCACAGATCAGTCTGTCGGTGCATTAAAAATAAAAACAAGAACGCCTATTCAGACTGGTTTCACTTTTAACCATAAAAAGAGTCTTTTAGAATTGGGCTGTTCCTTCTATCCAAGAAATAAATTTAATTACTATATCGATAGAACAACTTCTGCTACTGTAGAAACACCTAAACTGGCATTTTACGTTGGCTATAAGTTTTATTTTGACACCTCCATGCCGTTGACCAAAGCTCTAGAGAGTGGTTATTTAGATCGAAAAACAGAGGAGATGGGAAGTCAGGGGTTGTTGGATGGTTTATCAATTGGGCTTGGTTTTTCTTCTGTATTTTATTTAAAAAAGTCTCCTTATAATTCTGATGTAAATCCATATTTGGATCACTTTAAATCTGCCGATGGTTTCTTAGAGTGGGGATTGGGGTATTACTTTTTCAAGAAAGATATTCACCTAAATATATTATATCGATCAATGGAGACTAATTCCGAAGCTTATGATTTAAAGCAAAAGATTACCCGATCTTCATATGCTATTGAAGCTTATAAATTTCTTGGTGATTATCACGGCTTTGCCCCTTTTGTTGGTCCGGTTTTAAGTTATGAAAACCTCACAGCAAGTGAAATAAATAATGGTCAAAAAACATTAGATTTGGCTAAGAATAAAATTAGCCCTGGAATTGTTTTCGGTTGGGATATCAGGCCTTCAAGATTACAATCAATTGTACTT
>CAYXQH010000768.1:0-3071 GCA_964467425.1 uncultured Saprospiraceae bacterium | reverse complement strand
TGAGTTTTTAAAAATCATATAGTTATATAGTTATATAGTTATGTAGAAAAATTTTTATAATAAAAAGATATTCCAATACAATGAACAAACTAATTCTATTTATTTCAATCCTTGCTTTTAGCTTTTCGGCTACTGCGCAAATTGATATTGCTGATGCTCGAAGCATGGCTGAAGGGAGTACCGTCACTATTGAAGGTATTGTAACTAACGGCCCCGAACTGAGCATCATTCGATATGTACAAGATGCTACTGGTGCAATTGCTGCTTATCCGGGAACGGGCTCTGCTGCTAATTTTCCAGACAATGTTTCTCGTGGAGATTTAGTACAGATTACTGGCGAGTTGAAAACCTTTATGGGGCTTTTAGAGATTGACCCGATTACCTCTTATAATGTGATCTCTTCTGGAAATACATTACCTAATCCTTTGGTTGTTCAGGTGAGTGAAATAAATGAGGACAATGAAGCAAAATTAGTGAAAGTCAATGGTGTGAACTTTACCGATGGAGGTGGACAATTTGGGGTAGGAAATTATTCGATTACAGCAGGAGGCGTATCTTCTGAAATTTATGTTCGATCAAATCATCCTTTAGTTGGACAAGCGATTCCATTAGCTTCCGTTAATCTTACAGGAATTTCTTCTCAATTTAATGCGACGTATCAATTGCTTCCAAGAGATATGGATGATATTGAAATAGCTGATGATTTTTATTTTACCTCTCTTCCAAAGCAATCTAATATAACCAATGGAAGCTTTGATGTAGCCTGGACTACTAATGCATCAGGTTCAACAAAATTAGAATATGGCACGACGCCAGCCCTTGGACAAGAAGTAACTGGAAGTGGCATGAATACCAGCCATTCTGTTACACTCTCTGGATTAGATCCAGCAACGGTTTATTATATAAAAGCGGTTTCTGATAGTGGAGTGTCTACGATTGAGACGACTCAAAAAGTATTTTCAACAGCTTCGAATTCTTCCGGGACGATTCGTGTATATTTTAATTACGGGGTGGACGGTTCTTTTTCAAATGGATCATATCCAATTAATACCACTCCAGCATCGGTTGAAGCTGCTATTATCAATAAAATAAATGAAGCGGAATCTACCATTGATATTGCTGCTTATAATAACAACCGTGCAACTATAGTAGCAGCTCTAACTGCTGCACATAATAATGGTATTCAGGTTCGATATATTATGGATGATGAAACAGCGAACCTGGCATTTGGAAATCCTACTCCTCCGTTTCCATTTATACAGGGGAATACAGGGAATCCTTTGATGCATAATAAATTTATGATTGTGGATGCAGATTCAGAAGATAAATCCTGGGTGTTTTCGGGTTCTATGAATTTAACCGAGCAAAACCTTGCGCAAGATTATAATAATGTGGTGTTTATTCAGGATCAGGCATTGGCAAAGGCTTATACGATGGAGTTTGAAGAAATGTGGGGATCAGATGGTGCAGCACCCGGCGTTTTTAATGTGAAATTTGGAGAAGCAAAATCAGACAATACGCCGCATTTGTTTAATGTGAATGGAGTAATGGTAGAATCTTATTTTTCACCTTCTGATAATACGACCAATAACATTATTAATGCTATAGAATCTGCGGATAGTGATTTAGAATTTGCGATTCTGTCTTTTACTAAAAATGAAATTGGAACAGCAGTTCGAGATGCACATGATGATGGTGTAAGTGTTAGAGGTATAATGGAAAGTATCAATGATCAGGGTAGCGAGTTTAATTTCCTGGTAGGCGAGGGGGTTAATCTAGTTCATCATGATCTTACGCATCAAATTCACCATAAATATGCGATCATTGATGCTACTAATCCTGGTTCTGATCCTATGGTTGTGACGGGTTCGCATAATTGGTCTGCAGGAGCTGAAGATCGAAATGATGAAAATACCTTGATTATTCATGATGCGGATGTGGCAAATATTTTCTTGCAGGAATTTGAAGCACGGTGGTGTGAAGTGAATGGAGGTAATAACTGCTTTACGTCTACTGATGATATTGAAATCGAAGGATTTGAAGTAAGTTTGAGTCCGAATCCTGCGAGCGATCTGGCTATTGCGCAAATGGAAATTCAAGCGTCTGTAGATTTGACCATTGCATTGATGGATATGAATGGCCGAATGTTGCAGTCTTCTTTTTATAAAAATGTACAAGGAACGCAGCAAGAAGAATTAATTGTTTCGGGATTGCCAACAGGAATGTATGTGGTCCTTTTTAAAGTTGGAGATCAGCTTACTGCAAAACAACTGCAGGTGGTCAGATAGGTTTCGAACTTGCATTTGGCTAAATACGATTAAAGCTCTGAGGTGTGAAAACTTCAGAGCTTTAGTGTTTTTAAAATAGTTTTATTTTAAGAATTAGTTTTCCAAATGGTATTTGCTAAGCTCTCTTCGAAAGTCAAGACCTGAAACTGTACTAGAGTAATAAATGTTTTCATAAACTAGGCCCACATTTTTGGCAAAATAGCTGTGTAGTGGCCTGCTATCCTTTTCACCATTCTTCCAAAAACAACCGTTATAATCGAGACATTGAAAAAGTTCGTTATTAGGCGTAATGTAAACGATTGAAGAATCTTGGACAACATACTCAATATATATTTCTTGAGCTTCAGAAATTATCCGGGTATGTAAAATATTGTCAAAATCACTCGCCGAAAATTTTATCTCTCCTTTTTCATTTACAATGTATGTTAAAGAATCTCTCCAGTACAGTGTATCTTTAATTGGTTCACTTGTCAACCATCTATCCTTTTCTATAATATAATATTCTTCTGATCCAATGTTAGTTGTGCCAATAATTTTCATAGTATCAGAATCGTTTAAATAAGTACCTGTATGCGTATTCGTATTGAAATTGACGACATCATAAATCCAATAATTGCCAACGGCCAAAGGCATGTAACTAAGTGTTGGATTGCAATAATGTTCTTGACCTTCCAGGCAAATTTTATCTTTTCGACAGGAACTGGAAAATAATAAAATGGAGCATAGTATACTGAAGATAGCAAGGTCTGGAAATCGAATAAGTGGATTCATCTTATGTTCGTA
>CAYXQH010000767.1:0-3072 GCA_964467425.1 uncultured Saprospiraceae bacterium | reverse complement strand
AATGCGATATCCATCTCCCCTAGCGAGTTTAAGCTGCTCGTATTGGCTGGTATTCAGAGTCAACGCCGTGGCAGACAAAAAAGCACTTCTTCCTAGCAACGACAGTATATGAACTTATAGTCGGTTAAACTTGTTTAAAGTGCTGATATAAAGTACTTTTGCAGCAAAGAGACAAAATAATGTCCTAAATTGCTCTTATACAATTTTTAAAACATACTAAATAGTTTAATATAACAATGGCGAAAGTCAAATTCACTTTTGAAGATAAAAACATCAAACCTGTGATTGTGGAGAATGCAGAAGAAGGCTACTCCATCTTAGAAATTGCAGAAGACAATGATGTTCATTTAAATCATAATTGCGGAGGCGTTTGCGCTTGCTCTACCTGCCATGTTTATGTGGAAAAAGGAGAAGATGCGCTGGAAGAAATCTCTGACAAAGAAGAAGATTTTATTGACCGGGCAATCAATCCAAAGATTGAAAGTCGATTGGGTTGTCAATGTGTAATCCTTGAAGAGGATGCGGAAATAGAAATACAAATTCCGGATCAATCTCAAATCATAGGACACGAGCATTGATCAGATAGTCCGTTAAAAAAGATATAACTTACATAACGATATAATCATATAACCACATAATTTAAAAGCATGGGATTCGAAGATATAGATGATTTTCCAATTAACTGGCCAGACCATGAGGATATCGCCATGAAACTCTATGAGCGATTTGGAGACGATTTTACGGAGGGAAAAATCTATCGTATACGTTTTACAGATCTCCTTGGCTGGATTTTAGAAATACCCAATTTTGAAGGCAAAAAGGAAGATTCGAATGAAAATCATTTGGAACAAATCCAGGCAAAGTGGGTTTACGAATGGCGAGACAATCAATAGCATCATTTAGTTATATGGTTATGTAAAACCCATATAACCATATAACCACCTAACGATATAACCATATATTGAAATGAATTACCTTGAAAAACTTCGGGACATTCATACCTTCATTTTTGATGTTGATGGCGTATTGACCAATAGTGAGTTAATCATTTTGGAAAATGGGCATTTACTGCGAAAGATGAATACGCGGGATGGCTATGCCATGAAAAGAGCGGTTGAAATGGGCTATCGGGTTTGTATAATTACTGGGGGATCATCTAGTGGAGTAGTTCATCGCCTACTAGCATTAGGAATTAAAGACATCTATAGAGAAATCAGTAATAAGATAGAAGCCTTTGAGGAGTATATCGAAAAGTACAACATAGATCCGGGAGAGATATTATATATGGGAGACGACCTACCTGACTATCAGGTAATGCGACGCGTAGGTTTACCAGCCTGCCCAGCTGATGCCGCTGTTGAAGTAATGCATATTGCTCAATATAAATCGCATTTGAAAGGAGGTCAAGGTTGTGTACGAGATGTGATTGAAAAAGTATTGAAGCTGCATGGCAAATGGGTCGATTTTTCTGATGATACTACAAATTCCCTCACTGATCTTTCCAAATCTTAATTGTGGCTTTTCTAAAGCTTATCCGCTATCCTAACCTTGGCATTGTCATTCTCACTCAGGCTTTATTTTATTGGTTTATAAAAACTGTTTTTAAACAAGATGGGATTAACCCTGTCCTTGATGCTCCACATTTCGCTTTATTAGTTTTCACCACACTCTGCATCGCCGCTTCGGGATACATCATCAATGATATTTACGATTATAAAATTGACCTGATTAATAAACCAGACCGAATGATTATCGGGAAGTCGATAGAAATAAGAAGTGCCTGGTTGTATTATTTCGCAGTTATTGGAATTGGCGCTTTAGTTGCGCTTTACCTGGCATTTTATGTTCAAAATCTCCAGCTTTTTTTGATTTACCCTATTGCCATTTTTATCATGTGGCTGTATTCTAAACGCTTAAAAAAACGCCCCTTTAGTGGCAATGTAGTCGTTGCTTTATTTTCTGCTTTTGTTGCTGGGATTGTTTGGTTTGCTGAGCGAGAAGGTTTTGCTGCATTAGATTCCGCCCAGGGTATTCAGATGCGAAATCTATTTCAGTTTTATATGGTTTTCGCTTTCCTTTCTACCCTATTCCGGGAAATAATCAAAGATATAGAGGATTATAAAGGTGACATTGATAATGACTGTAAAACACTTCCCATTGTTTTAGGCATTCAAAATGCCAGAAGGATAAGCTACGTTTTTGGAGTGCTCTTGCTCGTAAGTATAGGTTATTGGATTGGTACACAGTGGAAAACGTTTAGTACAAGCTTGATTATTTTGAGTGTCGTACTTTTAATTTTTCCAGCCCTATATTCTATCTGGACTTTTTCAAAAGCGCAATCAAAAAAAGATTATCATCGTAGCAGCCAAACCGCAAAATTGTTGATGGTCTCAGGTTTAGTATATTTGTTCTTATTTTTATTATTAAGTACTTTTTAATTATGCTTTCAAGCTTTCCAAAAATAATTCTTGCATCAAAATCTCCTCGCCGAAGTCAGCTATTAGAACAAGCGGGGTTTACTTTTGAAATAAAAACAACCGAGGTAGCAGAAGATTACCCGGACGATATGCCTCCGCAAGAAGTCCCTGTTTTTTTAGCTGCAAAAAAAGCCAATGCATCCAGGCATTTTATTCAAAACGATGAAGTCATTTTGGCTGCAGACAGTATTGTCATCCAGGATGATTTGATTTATGAAAAACCAAAGGATCACGCTGATGCTGTCCGAATTCTAAAAACCTTGAGTGGAAAAATTCATCAGGTTATTACCGGTGTTTGTTTGCTTTCTAATGAAAAAGAAAAATCCTTTTCTGGCTTATCGCAAGTTCACCTTGACGTGCTCACGGATGAGGAAATCGAGTATTATATTCAGCAGTTTCAACCCTTCGATAAAGCAGGGTCCTATGGCGTCCAGGAATGGATCGGCCTCTGTAAAATTAAAAAAATTGAAGGTACTTATGCTAACATTATGGGGCTACCCGTTGACCTGGTATATGCGGCTTTGAAGAATTGGTGATTTACGGTTTACGGTTTACGGTTTACGGTTTACGGTTTACGGTTTACGGTTTACGGTTT
>CAYXQH010000766.1:0-3072 GCA_964467425.1 uncultured Saprospiraceae bacterium | reverse complement strand
TAGTTGTCTCCAATATTTGGATCGATATGAATTTCATAAGCTTGTGGTTTGGCTTTGAGGGTGTAGTCTTTGACCAGCCAATTGCCATTATAATTCATCGAGACAATATCGCCATCGATTTTATTATGATCATAAATCTTAATCGTAAAATCTTTTCCTTTTACTTTGATCGTTTTCCCCTCCTTGATTTTGCGCCGCGTCAATTCGACAGGCTTCGCTTTTGGTTGATCAACGATTAACTCTTTATTGGTGGGTGGCGTGTAGCGAATAAACCCTTTTTTAGATCCTTGAATTACTCTGGCTAATCCTTCCTTAAAATCATAAGCCTTATTGAATTGCGGTTTGATCGCTATCTCTCCATTCGTTCGGATATAACCCCATTTGCCATTCACTTTTATTCGAGCTAATTTTTCATAAAAGCCAAAAGCTTCATCATACTGCGGTTTGATTGCGAAGTTTCCTTGTCGATCAATATAACCCCATTTACCCTCAATCTGTACAGGCGCAAGGTTATGCGAAAAACTATAGACATTACTAAACCGAGGTTCGATTACATACTTCCCTTCTTTATCAATGAATCCATATTTTCCATTTTGTTCTACTCGCGCCAAGCCATCTGAAAAGCTACTCGCATAATCGTAAACCGGAGCAATAGCCAGCTTTCCACTTTTATCAATAAATCCCCACTTGTCTCGAATCTTTGCACAGAACAAGCCTTCTGAATCGGCCAATAAATATTCTAACTTAGGTTCAATAATAAATTTTCCTTGTGTATTTAATACACCCCACTTTCCTTTGTACTCCACTGGAGCAAGTCCGTCAGAGAAAGTACTTGCAGATTCAAATTTTGCTGGGATGACCAGTTTTCCACTGCGATTGATAAAGCCCCATAACTTGTTCATTCGTACACAAGCGAAACCTTCCTGGAAAGGACTGGTCACTTCGTATTGTGCTTTAATGACGAAATCTCCTGCTCGATTAATGAACCCACTTTTCGAATCCATCGTTTTGAAATTGGTAAAACCAGCAGAAGCAACGCCCTCTGAATAAGCATCAATGATGTTGAACTGAGGTTCGATATGCACTTGCCCTTCCCGATTGATATAGCCACGTTCGAAGCCTTTTTTTACAATAGCAAGCCCATCGCTAAAATCATTACATCGATCATATTGATTAGTGGTGAATGCCCATTCGAAATTTTGAGCAGTCAGTGAAGTTCCTAAAAAGAAGATTAGGAGAATAGTAGATATCTTGTTCATGGTCATTTTAATTGTTCATGGAGGCGGATAATGATTCGGGGAAACCTTTAAACGCATCGCGAGAACAAAGATAAGGGGATTTTTACTTTGAAACCTAAACAATAGCTAGATGAAGGATGATTGAGAGTGAATTTTTGTTTATGAGCTATACTTTAGCTTTTTGTTAACGTATAAAAAACAAAAGATTAGCCTCCACTAACCTTTTGCTTGAAATTTTAGATTTCTTAGAAATCTCCTGATGTTAAGATTTTTAGAGCATTTTAAATATACGCTCCGTTCATAGCTTTATATTTTAGTGCTTATAGTTTTATAATTTTTTCTATAAAAATAGCTTCTGCTGTTTCTACCTGTATAAAATAAACTCCAGTGTCTAAGATTGATATATCAATGGATTGCTTGTTTGTACTAGTTGACAAAACATTTTTTCCAAGCTGATTAACGATTTGTATTTCCTTTGATTGATTATTTTCTAGATCAAAATAAACTACATCCTTGGCTGGATTTGGATAGATGGATAAAGTAGACTTTGAAGTTATATTGGAAGTACTAACCGGCTCAGTAGTGTTAATCCAAATGGAAATATCGTTTAGCCCAAGGCTTGCAGTGGCGAGATCAATTTTCCCATCTCCATTTATATCCGCTGCATGGATTTTAGATGCACCTTCATAATCAGTTGAAATATTTCTAATCGTAAAGTTTCCAGTACCATCGTTTTCCCACCAGTCTAAATGGTTATCGCTTTGAGCCAGACATAAAATATCTTCGTCGCCATCAATGTCCAAATCTATTGTAAACAGACTTTCTGCACCGGGATAATCTTCTTCTATAAGTTCTGGAGAAAAGTTTTGATTACCATCGTTTCGATATAAAAATATTTTACGCCGACTGCTCGAGGAAGCGATGAGGTCGGTATCATTATCGTTGTCTGCATCAAAAGCATAGACGCTTTCTGTATTTAATGTGTCATTGATTGAATGTGGTGTAGTAAAATTATTATTGATGTTCTCCCACCACATTATACCATCCGAATTTGCACCACCTAGGATGTCCATATCATTATCACCATCAATATCCGTTGCAAAAACTGTAGTTGCATATTTGAAGTCTTGTATGATGGTGTGCTTTGTGAAAAATTGCTGACCATTATTTTCTAGCAGAATGATTTCGGCAGAAAAATGACCGGCACATAAAATATCTATATCATTATCGCCGTCTATATCAGCAGCGAATATTGCCCAGGGACCATTCGTAGTGGTATCAATCAGGTGGTAGGAGAATTCACCAGTGCCATTATTTTCCAACCAGGCAATATTGTCAGCATTCCTTTGAGCGAATAAAATATCATTATCGCCGTCGCTGTCCATATCTACTACAAACATTCCATCTTCTTCAGTACCCGAAGCGCCAAAGGGTATTTCGTTTGATTGAAAATTTTCCTGGCCCAAATTTTTATACCATCGCTGCGGAAAACCAAAATGAGATAGACCAACAATGTCATTTTGATTATCATTATCCATGTCGCTAATAAAAACACTAATGGCACCTTCCAGATTGGAATCGAGAATCTGCCGTTCAAAGGTAAGCTGAGCGGATAATGGAGTCGTTAAAACATAAAAAAAGGATAAGAGTAATGCAATTCTTTTCATGGTGGTTTATTTTTTATGTAAGTTAGGTCTAGCAGTCCATGAATAGACTGTGGTCTGAATTGACTACTAGTTCTAAGATAAAAATTTACGTTTAATTTGTTTGGCAGGAAAAAGAAAAGGGTGCTTTTGGTATAAAGCAGCCCTCTTTTTATCAAAAAATATCTTTC
>CAYXQH010000765.1:0-3079 GCA_964467425.1 uncultured Saprospiraceae bacterium | reverse complement strand
GATAAAAAAATATTTTTAAACGACTAAAAATTATTTTATAAATCAAACAATACCTAACTATGCAATATCATTAATCAGAATTAAATTCTTGAGTATGTACAAACTTTTACTATCTGCTATATTTTGTATCTTTTTTTATAATGCAAATACTCAAACTACTAATCAAGATGCGGAAAAACCAGTTTACCAGATTAAAAAAACAAATTCAACCATCAAAATTGATGGACAGCTGAATGAGTTGGCCTGGAGCGAAAGTTCAATAGGAAGTAACTTTTGGGAACAAGCACCACTAGACGGAAAGAAAGCATCTAAAAAAACGGAATTCCAGATTACCTATGATGATCGGTTTGTCTATGTTGCGATCAAATGTTATGATGATGAAAATCATGTTGTTCAAACGTTAAAAAGAGATAGCTGGGGGGAGAGTGACGAAACTGGAATATTTATCGACCCATTGAATCAAAAGGCTTTATGTTATGCTTTCGGAGTTAATGCTTTTGGTGCACAAAGTGAAGCACTAATTACTCAAAATGATGGAGATGCAAGTTGGGATAATAAATGGTATTCTGCTGTTCATCAGCATGAAGGATATTGGGCAACGGAATTTGCGATTCCTTTTAAAACATTACGATTTAAAACAGGGGTGAATGAATGGGGTATTCAAATTGTTCGAATAGAACCTGGTAACAATGAAATCCATACCTGGTCTCCAGTGCCGAGACAGTTTGACTCTGGTGATTTAGGATATTATGGGACTTTAAAATGGGATACCGCTCCAGAAAAAACGGGCACTAATGTTTCCCTGATACCTTATTCTACCTTTTCGATTAATAAAGATCATACACAACCAGATAGTCCTACAGATGCTGACTTTAAAGTTGGAGGTGATGCAAAAATTGCATTAACGCCTTCGCTGAATTTAGACCTGACCTTTAATCCAGACTTTTCTCAGGTGGAAGTGGACAGACAGGTAACCAACCTAACACGATTCAATATTTTCTTTCCAGAGCGAAGGCAGTTCTTTTTAGAGAATGGAGATATTTTTAATGACTTTGGACAGTTTGCTGATCGTCCTTTTTATTCCCGAAGGATTGGATTAGATGCCTCTGGTCAAACCGTTCCGATTTTATACGGTGTGCGTTTGAGTGGAAATTTTAATAAAAACCTTCGCGCCGGTTTTTTTAATATGCAAACGCAGGGTAATGACAATCGGTTTGGCGAAAACTATTCAGCTGTTGCTTTTCAACAAAGAGTATTTAAGCGTTCAGCTATTAAGGGCATCTTTTTGAATCGACAATCCTTCGATGGAAGTGATGCTGTCGATGGAGAATATGGTCGAAATATTGGCGGTGAGTTTTTTTATAGTACGCCAAACGGAAAGATCACTTTTCAAAATGGATTTTTACAATCTTTAAAACAAGGGTTTTCAGATAAGAACAGACATATCTATTCTCGGTTTAATTATGCTGGTCAAAAGTTTAGAACCTTTTTAGCTTTTCAACATTTAGGAGAAAACTATTTTGCGGACATGGGCTTTAATGGTCGCTTGAATAATTTTGATCCATCGACAGGATCATTTGTCCGACTTGGTTATTCTCAAATTAGTAATATGTTGGATTATTATATCTATCCAAAGGATAGCAAAAAGGTTAACTTCCATTGGTCAGGTCTGGAGAACTTTGTCTGGTTTAATACAGATGCTTCTATCAATGAATGGTATACGAGATTACGACATTTCATCTTTTTTAAAAATACTAGTCAACTGCGATTTCGATTCAATAATATTTATACGGATTTGATTTTTCCATTTGCCTTGACTTCAAATCCATTGCCGGCAGGGGAGTACAACCAAACAGAATTCAATGTGCAGTTCAATACCGATCAGCGAAAATTATTAAACCTACAAGCCTTTATAGTCTATGGTACTTTCTTTAGTGGTGAAAAACTAACGTATACAGGAACCCTAAGTTTTAGAAAACAACCCTGGGGTAATTTTGCACTTGGTATCGAGCAAAACGATATTTGGCTTCCTGAGCAATATGGAGACTTGCATTTAACGCTTGCAAACGCACGGGTAGAAATCAATTTTTCAACAAACTTATTCTGGACTACTTTTTTACAATATAATACACAAGCTGATAATTTCAATATCAATAGTAGGCTACAATGGCGTTTTGCCCCCATGTCGGATTTGTTTTTAGTTTACACAGACAATTATTTAGTGGATGGAAAATTTGGGCCTAAGAATAAATCGCTTGTTTTGAAAGCAAATTATTGGTTGACTCTTTAAGGTAGGGAACTAATTTTTTACTTCTTTCGCTTACTTTTTAGTTCGTAAATCACTCCAAGACCAGGAGAGAAACCTAGAATATTATGATAGCTGGCGCCAATATCAATTCTGAGTTGTTCTTTAATCGTATAGCCAGCACCGAAGCTAAAGGCGCTTGGATTACTGGAGAATCCGGCTCTTAAAGAAAAAGCTTCGATAAGCTTATATTCTAAGCCACCTTTGATTCTGGTTTCAAAATCTATATCCTTTTCCATTTCGAGCATAATGACTGCTTTTTTAGAAGGACAATATGCAGCGCCAATTTTGAAAACGGTTGGAAGGTTATCGTCTTCGACAATTTCCTGACCAATCGGATTGGCAATATGAGCTGCCAGAATAAGGTCATCTAACACTTGAGCTTGTAAGCCTAAATCAAAAGAAAGAAAACCTTGACTACCGTATTCTGGTATTCGAAAATTGATATAATTTACCTGAGCACCTATAGAAAGTTTATCCATTAGTTTTCTGGAGTAGGCCAAACCAATCTTTTGTTCATTATAATCCTCAAAACCAAAATAATTTAAGTTTAAACCAAATACTCCGGACTTGGTAGGGTAGGCAAAACCAGCAGCAATACTTCGAATTTCAGTTACTGCAAAACGTTGTTCAGTAAACAAAATCGCTGATGGTGTTTTTATAAAGGACAGCCCAGCTTGATTCGAAAGAATGCTATTTATATCCTGAAAGGTAAGCGAAGCATTTCCCATCGCTAAGCCTCTTGCTCCAGTATTCGAAGTCAATCCGTTTTGA
>CAYXQH010000764.1:0-3087 GCA_964467425.1 uncultured Saprospiraceae bacterium | reverse complement strand
CAAATTGAAGCTACAATATCGGTGGTATCCACGGCATTTACCGTAAGGGTAACCATGGTTGTATCGGAACAGCCATCAGGTGTGACTATTAATCCATAATACATTCGGTTAGTGATTGGGGACACAATGGAGCTAGCCAATTGATTTGTGGTTGATGGAGGACTACCTGCATGGAAGGTCATGGTTCCAGATACAGTTGAATTAAAAAGACCTGATAAATCTACGCTCTGAGTTGCGCAAATAGTACTATCAACTGCAGTCAATTCTGGAAGAGGAAGTATGTTTATGACTATGCAATCACTGGTGTCAGCGCAATTACCTAAAGCACAATCTCCTTCTTTTGTAGCTATCAAACGATAAAAGGTAGTATCAGTAGGGTTTGCCATGAAGATAGAGTCAGTAGCACCAGAAATATTTGAAAAGCCAGTAGAACAAGAAGTTGAACTACTTTGCCATTGGTAGGCTACATTATTTGAGTCGTTAACCGTTGTGTAGAGGGCAGCAGAACCACCGCTACAAAAAGAAGTATCGGAATGAGCAGATTCAATAGAAATGTGAAGAGCATTAATATTGACCGTAATTTTAAATGCGCCACATTGTGCATTATCACTTATACCCTCTGACTCAAGAGTAAATGTACCGCAGGCATTTTCGTCGATAGCTATTATTGTATTGTCACACTCATCGAAGGTAAATCCAGTATTGCCACTGTCTGCTTCCCAGGAGCCTTCACAAATGAGAGCTCCACAATTTAAAAAATCTTTAAGATCAAATTGTTGATTTAGAGCAAAAAGACAAATAGTGGTATCAATGGTTATATTATTATTTATTGGACAACATTCTTTTATAACATTAATCCCTTTTGCGGTAGTACCTATTCCTGTAGCAGGAACAACAGGACCTAAATAGTTGAGGTCTGAATCGAATAAAGAGACACAGTCATCGACAGGCGAGGTAGTCGAAACAAATAACAAATCATAGGTTTCGAGATAAAAAATACCTATTGAACTGTTAAAACCACCATCACCGTCAAAACTATCAAAACTTGATATATCGACGATGGTACCAGTATTGTCATATTTTATTATTCGACTTGCATCATCTGTTCCTCCAGTTGGGTAATCAGCACTTGAAGACTTGACTCGTTCTACAACATATATATTACCAGCATTATCTCCTGTGACTCCCCATACTTGATTTCTTGGAAAGTCAGAACTACCAATAGTTAATGAACCAGTAGTTTCTCTAAGTATAGGTTCAATACAAACTGGATTTGTTTCGCCTGGTGCATTTAATGTTGCTGTATTTATATTAAATCGGAAAAGTCGATTTGGCAACCCCTCAGAACTATTATAATCTCTTCTATCAGAAGAAACTAACATCGTACCGTCCTCTAATAATTGAAGCCCCCAGTCCAGCCCTAAACTATCAAGGCAATAATATCCTATTAGGCTCCCGTCACATAAATTATAAGCTGTAATCTGGTTGGATGTCGTTGGATCTTGCTCATTATTAAGATTTACATACAATAAATTTCCATCCGAAGCAAAATTAGTTCCTGCCGCATTAGGAATGTTAAATTCTGATTCTGGTGAAATTTCGCCGTCACAATTTAATCTACGAATTTTAGAAGCAGTGTTGGTTCCCAAATTTCCGGATTCGCCGATATATACCGAACCATTAATATCGATTCCGAGACCATGAGGAAAACCTAAAGATTCTCTAACAGCAAAATTATTATACCACGGGTCCCCAATTTCTGTATCTATAATAGACGTAGAAGGCTCAGTCATCTCGTCAAAACTTTCATCAAGAGCAAACTTATGAACACTACCGCCATGAGAAATTTCATTTAAATACATATAATCTATACAATCACATCCAATGATACAATTTTGGGGCATTAAAGTAACTACTACATCTTCAAAACAAGTAGCTCCATTATAAACTCTAATAGTATATTCTGTATCGCTACTAGGGTTAGGAAGTATGGCAGGAGAGGTGATAGGAGTAGTTGTAATATTGGTTGCGTTAGAATAGGTATTAGCACCTCCATTGTCATCAAAACTATTTCCCAAAGAATAATGAAAGCGATCTCCATTAGTGGCACTAATCTGTAAATAACCATTGTCGTCAGCTACATCATTGGTACAACTAGATGAGATTGCATAGGCTTTTACCTTCACTGCATCCAAAACAACCTCCTGAATAAAACAGTTATTAGAGCTACCAGCATCGATCATAGATACGTTGTATGTTCCATCTGACAAACCAGTAAAAGTATTGGATGATTGAAAATTTGTCCCGTCTATCGAATAGGTAACAGAACCAATGGTATTGATAGGACTAATCGTAATGCTACCATCAGAAGCACTATTACAAGAAGGATTTACGATAGTAGTAGTAGCATCTTGCACAGTTAGATCAAAAGCCAAAGTACCAGTACAGGTAGTAGTAGTATCGGTAATTACTAAAGTATAAATCCCTGATTGTGATACTAATCCCGATCTAATATTCAAGTTCCTGGATCGAGTAATGGTATCACCATCAGGATTAGCCCAAGCATAGGTATAGTTATTATTTCTTTGCCTGACTCTCATATTAACACTTTGTCCTGCGCACATGACGTACTCACAATCCACAGTTGACCAACCACTGCCTGTATTAATCTGACAAGTGAAGGTAACAGGAATTGTACACATCTCGCTTTCTGAAATTAATGTAGACGGAGTGAAAGAGCAATCTTCTTCAAGTGATTCATTGATTTCTTTTGAATTCCAATAAATATTGTCAAAAAAGGTATATCCAAATACATTGATTGAAATCAATAAAAGAAAACTGATAAAAGTCCATCTTGAAAAATGAGGGGTAGAAATTTTATTTAAAAATAATTTTGGAATATAGCTGTTCATTTTTCAAAAAGTTCATTGTAAAAAAATATGTTGCAGAAATAAAATAAGTAGAGTGGCTTAAATAATCGTCATTTTTGACAGAGCAGATTTTTTGTTAATCGAGGCAAAAAAATCTTTGCATAGCCGCGCTACGGAAATATTTTTTAACGCAGAGTAACAGAAAATCTGTTTGTCA
>CAYXQH010000763.1:0-3090 GCA_964467425.1 uncultured Saprospiraceae bacterium | reverse complement strand
CACCCATGTCAAAAACGCTTAAGCCGAAGCCGGGGTTTCCACCTACAACTCCACTAGCAATGACAACATAGGTTTTGCCATCTTCAAAAGTCACAGGAAAGTTTGCAATGACATCAGTGGAAGATGTACTATTTTTAAGTGCGACTCCCAAATCAATTTCTACCTCAGCAGGAACATCGATAAATGGGGTGGCCGTTCTGAATACGAAGTTGTCAAGTAGTAGAGCATCTCCCGCATAAATATCTACGGTTGGTGTTGGGGAATTATGGATAATCTGAACTCTTGCCGTTTGTGCAGTAGCGATCAGACTCATCAGAAATAAAATGGAAAAGAGGGAAAGTTTTTTCATGTTTGTAAATTTTGTCTTTTGTGATTTTAAAAAGACATACAACATGAATAATGGATTTGTTGTTGAATGATTTTTAGAAAAAGTAGGGTAGAAAATCGAGTTTTGTAAAGAGGTTTTCAAGCGGACATTTTTTTGGAAATGCTCAGGCAACCATTTGGTGTTTTACTGCATATTATATTTTGAAGGCGTTCTAAAATAGCATGGGAAACGCCGTTCAAGAATTATTATTTAGGAAGATTTTTTCTTGAATCGCTTATACATAGCAACCATGGCCAAGAAGAAATTTGAAAAAATATCGATTTGCATTCCAATATTTGAATTCCCTAATAGCATGGTCGCGAGTTTATTTCCAAAAGGATTATCGTTTACAATATAGGTCCAGGTAGAAGAAGGCTTTTCAATGCCTAATTCGTCTAGCGAAAGATCTGGGCTTGCATTTAATTTATCAATATTTAAACGAATGCTAGCATCCATTTCGTCCAGTAGATGTTGAAATATTTCATCCCCGGATTTTTGGTATTCTACTAAAGGGACTTGCCCTCCGAAGCGAACCATGTAAATACCTTCTTTGATTTGCTGAAGGTCATCCAGGTGCCTCGCCCAAAATTGATCATATTGATAAAGGACGACATGTCTAAGTTTTTCAATATAAGTTGGATACTTTTTGAAATCAGAAAGATTGGTTTCTGTTTTACTCAGGAGATAGGCATCATCAATTAAAAGTTTCTGCCGATCGTCTTGTATGATTTTTCGTTGCTGTTCGATAAGGTTTGCATAAATCTGTAAGGTTCTCCGAATTTCTGATGTCTGATCTTCAATCACTTTTTGAATATGGGTTACAAACTTTCGGATCCCTTTTTGCTCGATCTTTTTATCGCCAGTCAGCTGTTTGTATTTTTTTGGCAATACGTCCCATAATTTAAAACGAATCATTAAATCATCTTCTAGACTAATATAAAAACGGGAGCTTCCCACCTCGCCTTGTCGACCAGCTCTCCCTCGGAGTTGCATATCAATCCGTTCGCTTTCATGTCGGTTGGTTCCGATCACATACAGGCCACCTAATTCGATTACTTTTTGCTTTTCTTTTTCGTCTTTACCACCGAGCAAAATATCCGTTCCACGACCAGCCATATTCGTAGAAATAGTCACTGCTCCGATTTTTCCGGCATCGGCAATAATGCCCGCTTCCAAAGCATTGTTTTTAGCATTTAATACTTGACAAGAAATCGCATTCTTTTGTAAAAGCGCAGCCAGTTCTTCTGATTCTTTCACCGTTAAGGTACCAACTAGAATAGGCCGGCCAGTAGAATGTACCGCTTTGATTTCCTTGATAAGCGCAGCTTCTTTTGCTTTTCGACTCGTAAAGACTTCATCTGGAAAATCAATACGTTGATTGGTTTTGTTTGGTGGAATAAGCGTCACCTTCATGGCATAATGCTCCAGAAAGTGTTCGATGGATTGATGTGCAGTGGCTGTCATTCCAGCACGTTTAGGATATTGTAAAATAAAATGCTTAATGGTGATAGAGTTCAGAATGATGCCTTCGTTTTGAAGTACCAAACCTTCTTTTGCTTCTACGGCGGATTGTAATCCATTTCGCCATTTTCTATCTTCCACAATTCGACCTGTTAACTCATCTACTAATTTTACTTTTCCATCCTGTACTACATAATCAATATCCTTTTTTAATAATTCACGTGCATGAACGGCGAGACTAATGGCAGATAGTATTGGATTGTGTTTACTGTCCAAGAGATTTTTAATGCTTAGTTTTTCTTCCAGATTTTCTATCCCTTTTTCAGTAATGAAAATATTACGTGCGTATTTATTTATTTCAAAATCAGTATCCTTCTCTAAAGTATCTGCTATTTCCTTTGCCGAATTAGAATCAAAGTCAGTATTTAGATTATCACCTGCAAGTACTAAAGGGTTTCGAGCTTCATCGATCAATAAAGCATCTGATTCATCAACGATTGCAAAATGAAAAGGTCGCATGACTAACTCGTCTTTGTCATAGGCAATGAAAGACCTCAGGTAATCAAAACCCATCTCTTTAGCCGTACCATAAGTGATGTCAGCATGATAGGCTTTTCGCTTTTCCGGAACGGACATCCCTTCATAAATGGATTCAACAGATAGGCCTAGGAAATGATAAATTTTTCCAATCCATTCAGCATCACGTTTAGCCAGATAATCATTAAAGGTCATGATGTGAACACCTTTGCCCAATAATGCATTTAGAAAAGCTGGAAAAGCAGCAACCAAGGTTTTTCCTTCACCTGTTTTCATTTCAATTAAACGACCCTGATGCATGGCAACAGCGCCGAGCAATTGGACATTATAAGGCGTTAATCCTAATAAGCGGATACAGGTTTCATGGACCAGAGCAAAAGCTTCGACCAAGTTTTGATCAAGATCTTTTTCTGTATTAATGGAGGATTTAAGGCGTGATGCAATCTCTTGGAGTTGACTATCCGAATGGTCCTGAATTGTTTTATGGAAGGCCAGGATTTGATCGACACGGCTTTGATAAGCTTTTAGATCAATATCTAAAACACCTTGAGAAGCTTGAATCAAATGTCTTATCTTGGAAAGCCTGGTCATGAAGTTAAATTCAGTAATTCTCCCTTATTAATAAAGAAAACCAGACGAAAAGGGATGAAATTTATACTTATAGCGCTTTTAATTGTGCCAGATGGTTATATGGTTATATAGTTATGTAAGTTATGTGGATATGT